>CADCRJ010000381.1 GCA_902803735.1 uncultured Spirochaetaceae bacterium | reverse complement strand
CGGGAGCTTTATTATCACACCTGGAACAAGGAAGGGAGCACCCATTCTTATGAAGTTGATTTCCTGATTCAGTCAGGCAAAAAAATAGTTCCGTTCGAGGTAAAATCTTCATCACGAAAAACACACGAATCAATAGACGCATTCTGCCAGAAATATGGGAAGTTTATTTCACACGCTTTTTTACTGTCGCAGAAAGATGTCGCGCAAGAGGATAATTTGCTCTTCAAACCGATTTGGATGTTGCCGTTCATTCTGGAAGAATTGTAGTTGGGGGAGAATTTGATAAAAACAAAAAAGAGGAAACGACACCTTTTTATAAAAGGTTTCTTTTCCTCTTTCAATCTCTTTTTCTTCCAAAATTATCGGCCTAAGCTTCAGTTCCTATCTCTGATTTAAAGTCTTTTGCTGCTGTAATTGTTTCTGGAACACTCAGTGACAAATTGTTATTTGCCTTTTCAAGACCTTTATTTATAAACGAGACTATTTCCTCAATATTCGACTTCTTTGAAAAAGTCTGTTCGAAATAATTCTTATCATTGTCAGTTTTCAGAACAATATAATAGCGTACTGTAAAAACAGAACCAGCTGGCCGTGCTTTTAGGCATTTTGCAAAAGTTACCTTCGATAAATCAATGAGGTCAGTCGGTCTGAAGTTTCCCGCTCTTTCGACGGTCAGTTCATTTGTATCTTCATCGAATTCTATTTTTCGATTCAAGAAGAATGGAATCAGAAATAGCATGAATACAGAGTAGACGAAAACAGTAAACACCATGAATCCCGCATAATCTTCACCGTACACATTTGAACGCCAGCAACAAAAAATCGCTGAGAGGAAAGATAAAAGATTAAAGATATTTTCATATACGCCTTTTTCATCAAGCCATGCACTGCCTTTTACATCAAGTATATTTCTTCTTACTTCTACATTTTCATCACTCATATTAATCTCCATATTTTATTGATTTGCCATGGTATAGAGGAAATAATTTATACTATAAGGATCATTCATTTCCTGTTTACCTATTTTTAGTCCTGTCACATTATAATCCTGCTCTTTTTTGTCAACCTGAAATGTAAGAATGACTTTTGATTTTTTGCCGTCATACAGTACTTTGCCTTTTACATCAACAAAACACTTGTCATTCTCATGTCTGCATTTCCACTTTGGGGAGGCAATAAAATTGTCAACCAGATCGTTAATACTCTTGTTTGGTGCATAATCTGCAAAACTACTATCCTTTACAAGAGAAATCGCATGTCTATCAACCCTTATATAAAGACAGCAAATCAACGAGAAAATAACACAGACTAAGGCAACGGGATGAAGGCATGCGACAATTCTGTCCATAAGTCTGTCTATTCTTTTTTCTTCATTTACATCAACACATTCAGCTTCAACTTTTTCTGAAGCGGTCTCATCAGTTTGATGTAAAACCCGCTTTGATTGGCTTTCATCTGATTCTGCTTTTTGAACAGTTGAAGCTCCACATTTACTACAGAATTTTGCATCGTCGGCTAATTCTGCACCACATTTTGAACAAAACATATTTTTCTCCTTTTTCTTATAGTTTTAGTTTTGCATTCTCATTCGAAGTTTTAGCATTCGTTCCCACTGCTTGGCAGTAAAATCTGATTCATCATAGTTTTCTAGTATTTGACTTGCTTCTTCAATTTCCTTTGCGGATTTTGAATATTCAGCCATAATTTCACCATACGCACCTTCAAAAGTTGTGGCGGAAGATTTTTTCATGTCTAATTTTTCGATTCTTGTTATTGCCGATTCCATTTTGTCCAGAGCAACATCTACTGGATTTTTTCGGACTTTCTCAACAGAAGAAGCACTTGATAATCCGCTGCGTGCAGCACAAGAAGAACAGTTTCTGACCAAAGCGACTGCCGCTAATATAACAAAAATTAGTGCAACAAAACTTTTTATATGGTCAAGAATTGTTTTTGGCTGTTCCTTTTTTTCATTTTCCGATGATTCATCTTTTGGAGCTGTTGCACTTTCCGATTTCAAAACACTTTCTGAAGGTTGACCCACTGTCGTACCACAATTCGTACAGAATTTTGCATCATCATCCAATTCTGTGCCACATTTTGAACAAAACATATTATTCTCCTATTTACCTATAAGACCAATTTTTATCAAAACTTCATCCTTATTTTCTTCTTTTTGCAATTTTCATTTAAATTACAAAAATCTATCGGATAATTTGTTCTGTCATATATATTGACACATTCATATCCCTTGCTATTCGTAAAACTAATTGATTCAGTTTGCTGAAGCACAGGATCCATATGCTTTCTAAAGGCGTTAACACCTATTCCATTTTTGTCAAAATATATTCTGCAAAAACAAATTTTTCCTTCTGTCATAGAGTTTTCTATACATATATACAATTCTATGCTTGAAATATTAAATGGACATAATTTCTCATTAGTTTCAAATAGTAAAACATAATATTGTTTGGTGGAAAAATCTAATTTATCTTTTATTATTTGGAAAGCCTTAACATAAACTGCACCATTTTCTTCTAGAAATTTTTTTGCATCCGTTATAGTCATTCCATGAAATATATTATAAATCTCGTTATTTGAAAGTTTTATATCAAACGCCATTCGACAGTTTTCCTCGTATACTAGTAAATTAAATATCTGCTAGCATCATATTTTTTTACAAACTCTTTATACTCAGGATCCTCCATAGAAAAGCCTGTATAAACCCCCATAATCGCCTTTGATTTTAAAAGTTTCTGTAAAGCGATTGATTGAAGAATCTCGTTGCCATTACAGACATCTAATAATGTGATATCCATACCTCTTCTAGTATTACTATTATATTCAGTGGAAATATAAACAGGTTCAAACTGTTCTGGAAATATTACTTCATGTAAGAAATTGTCTTCTCCAAAAACATTCCGCCTAACATATTTTAAGCTAGCTGGAAGTGTTACCGATTGAACTTGTGTTTTTGCAAAAGCATTTTCTCCTAAAAAAAGAAGACCTTCTGGCAATACAATATTTTTAGCATTGATTTTTTCAAATGCTTTTTGCTCTATTACTCGTAGGCTAGACGGTAAATTCAGAATTTCAATTCCGGCATCTTGAAATGCACATTTTCCGATGTAATAAACAGGCTCTGGTAATTTAAGACTTTCAAGAGACATACAAGAATAAAAAGCATAACTCTCAATTCTTTCAAGATTCTTCGGGAAAATAACTGTTTTAAGAGATGTAAGGCAAGAAAATGTTCTTGAGCCAATAACTTTCAAATTTTCTGGAAGACGCACGCTTTCCATATAACACAATGAAACATCTCTGCCACTAAGATAATCTTTTTCATCAGAAAAAGCTTCTTGTCCGATTTTTGTAACGCTATCAGGGATGTACAAACTTGTAATTTGTTTTATGGTTCGGTTGAATGATGTCGCAACCTCTGTAACAGGAACTCCTTGAATTTCCGATGGAATATAAACTGCAGAACTTTGCCCTTTATATCCCGTAATTGTAACCGCCGTAAAATCATTGTTTACTTTAAAATCAAAATCCGTTTCGGGGTTCGGTTTGTTCGCAAATATCTTTTTCAATACCTTTTCAGAAACAGCATTCGAAGCCCCTACTTCAGGTTTCTTCTTATCTGAACATGACATGAAACAAGCAATGACAGTTGTAAGTGTCAAAAAGGTGAGCAAGTTTCTCTTTTTCATAATTAAATTCTCCATTTTCAGTGGGTAATTTTATTCATAACCACTTTAA
This sequence comes from uncultured Spirochaetaceae bacterium, assembly GCA_902803735.1. GTDB lineage: Bacteria > Spirochaetota > Spirochaetia > Treponematales > Treponemataceae > Treponema_D. The sequence continues at coordinate 550 of CADCRJ010000381.1, read as the reverse complement.
TATTATATTAAAATATATAACCACTATTTTAGTATGTCAATCTGAAAAACATCATCTTATAATGGGCAAATGAAAGGTTACCAAGAAGAATTTATCTACAACCTTAAGAAATATCGAAAGGAACGAAAATTAACACAGGCACAATTGTCTGAACTTTGTGATGTTGCAAATGGAACGATTGCAAATATCGAATGTGGCCTTTCTAAACCTTCTTTTGATTTAATTCTGACTATCGCCACCGTTTTGGACGTTCATCCAGCCCTTCTTTTTTCCAGCAACCCGATTCAAGGCGATGTCTCCAAAGAAATCCAACAACACGAGCTCTTGCTTGAAATGTACAATAAGCTCCAAGAATATTTTGGAAAATAATATAAAAAGACTCACATGCAAGTGTGCAGCAACTAAAAAAGTTGACGGAAGGACAATAACAGTGTATATTGTTTTTATAAAAAGCGGGGACGCATGCAAATGAGCGACCGCCTCCGTAGCAAGTTGTTAAAACCGCCCTAGAAGTCTGGTACACTTCATTTATGGGCGGTTATTTTTTTAT
>CADCRJ010000380.1 GCA_902803735.1 uncultured Spirochaetaceae bacterium | reverse complement strand
TGCATTACGGCGCACTCTGTCCCCTTTGCACTGGTTCACAAGGATGCTGACATAAACCATACGGTTGTATAGTGCAAGGCTTTTTGGATTTTCTAGCAAATACTCGTTCACAGTCCCTGAATAGCGATCTTTTTCAAAACCAGCAGGGATAAAGGCAGGAACACAGTCGGTCATATCCCTGATAACGTCAACAGGAAGCGACAAATCAACTGAACCTTCGTAATTAGAGCGAATCAGCTCAAAAAAGGATTCAAGCCATGTTGCTGTATATAATTGAGAGAAATGCTGCTCATCAAGATTTATTGAGACAACACTATCTTCATTTCCGACGGCTTCAATCAGAGACTTTATATAAATATCAGGAGCAACGGTTACTTCAGGCGTAAAAGCCCTGTCCTGCAAGATAACTTTTATTGATTTTCCAAAATCCGTGAGTATATACGGCTTGTAGCTACGGCTTTCTTTTGAGACAAGGCTGCTATCAAGAAGCACATACTCTATTCCACAGTTATGGAAGCACGAGACCAATGCGTTGTCCCAAACAGACTTGTACAAATAAGCACCACGCGGTCTTTTTCCAAACAAACGACGGATTTCCGATGTAAGAAGCTCTGTCTGCCCAGTCCTGTCCTGAGGAAAAATCAAAGGGAAAAGCGGATTGCAGTAACCGCCACCAACTATCTCAACCTGCTTGCGAGCCACAAGTTTTTCAAGCAAGCTTATAAATTCTGGATGCTCGCGGGCAATCCAAGAAAGCGTAGTGCCAGGAAAATACAAAGCAATCTTATCTTTTGGATGCTTGTAAAAAAAAGAGAGAAACGCCCTATACACATTCTGATAGACAGACTCTATCTCAGAATGATTTTTGAGGACAACAGTATTCAATGATAATGATAAACAAATATGCAACATAACAACTGCTTATTAACGAAGAATACTAAGAATTTTATAGCATAGCATAAAAAATTTGAAGTCCTTTTTGTTTTTATCTTCAGATTGATTATTCTCAACTGGTGCAAGTGAAATCAAATTCAGCGGACATGAGGAAAGACAAGCTCCACAGCCGTTGCAAGTTTCTCCGATTACGGCAACGTCATTCTGAATGGTTATTGCATTCTGCGGGCAATCCTTAATGCAGTCGCCAAAACCTATACAACAAGAAGAATTCTTATATTCACTATGATATGAATGAGCAAAAAGCTTGCAATTTTTTTCACCGTTATAAACAAAGATGCGATTGTCGTTGTTTTTCTCATAAGACGAGTCAACTACTGCCCTAACCCCGTCTTTTCCTAAAGGAATTTCATTCTCATCGTATTTCTGAACATTTTTTTCAGAAGACAAGAATTCATTTATTCCATCGTACTGTAATTTTATTGACGGCAAGAAAAAACAAAACAGAAAAAAGAGAATGCCAGAACAGCAAACCAAGAAAAAAAACAAAAAAATAAGTGAAACTATCATTTTCCTGCTCCTGACAAAACGACATTAAACCAAGAAATATTCCAACCGCTTATAGCGATTATTGTAAATGCAAGGCTCACCAGAACGATACAATAATTTTTAAGCCCTGATTCCTGTGAATAAAAATTAATTCTTTCCTTTATGGAGTGAAAAATAATAATAAGAAAGTAGAATGAAAGTATGCAGGAACACGCGATAATAACTGCATATCCTACTGAAATACCTTCATTTATTCCAAGCAAAGTGCTCAAAAGCGGCACAGAAAATTCCAAAGGAGCATTCTTAATTCCTACGCCAACAAAGATTTCGATTAAAAGAGTAAAAATCAAGAATATAATAATCACAATGAACGGATATAGCTCCGAAAGCCCAACTGGAACCAAGAGCCAGTTTGCAACGAGGCACCCTACTGATGTCGTAGCAGCAGCTGTTGACAGAGATTTCATGCAAGAAAGAAAAACAGAGGAAAAATCTTCATGCAAAGATACAGTTCGGTTTATTCCTATTCCATAAAACAATACTGCGGAAGATGCCAGTATATAGTATAAAATCGTCATTATTAAAAACATCTGTACTGCCCCTCTCCGTTACTCTTCAAACCAATTCTTTGGAAGTCGTTCAATAATTCCGCTTTTCTTCTTTATGAACAACAATAAAGACAAAAGGAATGCTATAAGCACAAGGCTTCCAGGGATTGTCGCAAAGAACAGGCTTGTCGAAACGGAATCCATATTGTCAGAAATCGTATAAATCTTTATATACTTATAAAATGGAAGAGTAAAAGTTCCATATCCCATAACATCTCGCAAAAGGAAATAAACCAAAGAATAAAGGGTAATTATTCCACTTTTTGTCATGTTATCAGCAAACAACTGCTTTAAACCATCTGATTTCTTTGCAAAGAAAAACTTTATTGTCGCAGAAGAAAGAGTTGGCAAATACAAACAGAAGCCAAGTGTCAACGCCATTATAGGACAATAAATTATAAGCAGCTGCT
>CADCRJ010000379.1 GCA_902803735.1 uncultured Spirochaetaceae bacterium | reverse complement strand
TCTTTATTGCGATTCGTTTCAGACAAAATATATGCTTACCCGTTGGGGAACCTGTAATTCAAAGGCAAAAAGAATCTGGATAAATCTGCAGATGGTAGAAAAACCCTTGGAATGTCTTGAATATATAATTTTGCATGAGCTAACTCATTTGAAAGTTTCCAATCATGGAAAAGACTTTATCGCAAATATGGACAAATATATGCCTGACTGGAAAGACAGAAAGAATATTCTTAATGACCGAATTTTGGACAGTTATTAAAGAAAGAGGTAAACATCCCCTACTTTTTCTACGGCAAAAGCGCAAACCTCTAGGGCAACGATAAACCGTACTGTCAGAGACACCTTCACAAGGATTATTTCCTTTGAGTGTAGCTTTATTTTACTTTTTATGAAGTATAGGATAAACTAATTATTTATAGAAGAAATTATGTCTTCTATAAATAATAATGAATTTTGAAAATTTTGCCGATAATGAAATAATAAAAAGTGTATTTTGAGAATTTCTCAAAATGCTCAGGAGAAACTGAATTGAAACGTATATTACTATCTATTATATCAAGTTTAGTTTTATTTGCATCGGCTGCTTTCGCGCAGACGAGCAATCAGGATTTTTCGCGGGCATCCGTAGTTATAAAACTCTTTGACAGGACTATGTACTATCCTGGCAACGTCAAGGAGAATCCTATTTATGTTAACATTGCCATCACGAACAATGGTACGGATACCTTAAGATTCAAGCTTGCGGACGATAAAGTTTTCAGTTTGGATTTTTCGGCATATACCATCAAAAATACAGAGCTGACACAGACAACACAGCTTATCTCAAAACGTTCTACGAATCAGACTGTTTACTTTAGAGAAATTGCTATTGAACCTGGTGAATCATATTCATTTATTCAGAACGTAAAGGATTACATCTCTTTCGAGGAACCATCCATCTACTATTTGGAAATGAAATTCTATCCAGAGCTTTATCGTGCAAAGCAGAATGAAATAACATCAAACAGGCTCAGCATTGACATTCGTCCAGCCCCAACAGCTTCATCTTCAACAGTTTTGCCAGTTGAAAGCAAAACTGCGTCTTTGCTAAAACCAGAAGCAATTTCACCTGACAAAGTTGTTGAGCAGACAATCATTGCACGTCAGAAGTCTTTGTGGGATCAGTATTTCCTTTATATGGATCTTGAGCGTATGATGGAGCGCAATAGCGCAACACAGAGACGCTATGCAAACGCATCTGCAGATGAACGTCGTCGTATGCTCGAAGCATACAAAGCTGATTTGATGCAGAACAGAATTGACTTTGACATTGTTGCAATTCCTGAGAAATTTACTGTTGATAATACAGAGTATTCTCAGACATCAGGAGAAGTTACTGTTACAGAATATTTCAAATATCCTAACTACACAGAAGTTAAAAAATATGTGTATAAAGTTCAGCAGAGAGACGGTATTTGGCAGATTTACGATTATACAGTAACAAATCTTAGAACAGAATGAAAGCGCTTTTAATAGCAGAGAACGAAAGAGCCATTGAAAACATAAGCAGCGTACTAAAAAATTCAGGCTACGATGTGATTGTTTACAAATGGTTCTTAAAAGCATTGGATAATATAGAGGAAATCAGCCCTCACCTAATACTGATAAGCTCCGAAGATTATCCTCGCCATTGGAAGACTCTCGCACAATTCGTAGAGGCTCAAAATGGCATTGAAAAACCGAAAATCATTCTTTACACAGGGAATGATTTTTCTGATGAGGACAGGCAAAAAGCACAGATTTTAGGGATTTGCGGGTTATTTTCGCAAGCTGATTCCAAAGGTCTTGAAGAGCTTAAAAATATTTTGTGCAATCTTCATCCTATATCTAAACCGCTTGCAGTAAGTCCAAAGCCAGAGGAATTAGAAGAGCCTGATGAACTTATAACGGTTGAAAAACTTTTGACAGAGCCAATAAAAGAAATTGACAGTCTGGAAGAAGAGCTTGAAGAGGATGATGTTCCCGATATTTCATGGGATTCAGCAGACTCTGAAGATGAAATTAAAAAGGAGCAAAAAAATATGACTGATATACGTATGATGGATAAAACCCCAATCCCCTGCTCTTTTGTTTTTACAAACCCTATTACATTGGCAATGGTGTTTGGAACAGCCAGAAATTTTGACGGCGAAACGTTGGAATTCACTCCTGATATTCCTGGCTTTATCGCGAGTCTTCCAGCAGAAACACGCATTGACGTGGCTTCAATTAAAGTAAATGATAAAATTGAGAACGTTTCTGCCGAAGTCATTGAAAACAACACTTCCAAGTTGAAGTTAAAGATTATACGTCTATGAAAAAAAGTGCAAAATTTTTTTGCGAGAGTTGTGGAGCTGAGGTTCCTCCAAATGCAAAATTTTGCCGCCACTGCGGTCGATTTTTTTCTTCTGTTCGCTGTCCTGTTTGCGGCGAGACTGGTTCCAACGAGAAATTCAAGAATGGTTGCCCGAATTGTGGATATGCTTTCAACAATGGTGGCTCATCAAAGCCATCTGTTGAAAAGCATCGCCATTCACGGGCAACAAAAAAGAATTTTCGCTCTGCAATACGTGGAAAATCAGCAGCCTTTGGCGTAAGAGCCTCGGAGGACTCTTTGCCAAAGTGGATTTTCGCTCTTATCGCTTTTTTACTTTTTGCACTTCTTTTGGGGTGTTACAAGTATCTCTCTTTATAGCGGAAAATCAACAGCAAGAGACAGAGCCACAACAACCGCAGTCTTTTGACAGGGATACTTCTCTCCCCATTTCCTTTAGCATAGCAATATCATTGCTAATAGTGCTGCCAGTCGTTGTAAGCATATCTCCTGTAATTGTGGCACTCGCACCGCTTTCAAATGCTCGCCTTACGTTGCCACCAAGCAATTTTCGTCCAGCCGCAAGCCTGATATTTGCAAGCGGATTTATATATCTGAACATTGCGACGGTACGGATAATTTCATCTGCGGTTAAGTTCGGCAAAGATTCAAACGGCGTACCAGGAATCGCCATAAGTGCATTTATAGGGATAGACTTAATTCCAAGCTCGGCAAGGCTTAAAGCCATGTCAATTCTGTCCGCAAAGGTTTCTCCCATACCGATTATGCCACCAGAACACACAGAAAGCCCTTCTTCCTGTGCAAGTTTTATTGTCTCAATTTTCATATCATAAGTGTGGCTTGTACAGATATTCGGGAAATTTCTTCTTGAAGTCTCGATATTATGATGATAGCTAGTAACGCCAGCTTCTCTCAATTGCTTAAACTGCTCTCTGTTTATAAAACCCATTGATGCACACAAGCCAATATTCAGTTCGTTATGCATACGCCTGTAAGTGCGGATAGCCTTATTAAAATCCTCGCCTTTAAGAGCCTTACCAGCCGTTACAATGGCAAAACGATTTACACCCGCATCCTGATTCTTCTTTGCGGCTGCTACAATTTTGTCTTCATCCAAAAAGTCGTAGGAGTCACACCCAGTATGATTAAAAGCACTTTGTGCACAAAACTTGCAATTTTCTCCGCATCGCCCGCTGCGCCCGTTTATAATCGTACATAAATCAACACGATTGCCTGTAAATTTTTCTCGTATTTTGTCAGCACCAGAAGAAAGCTCCGACAAGTCGCAATTTTCAAAGAAACTTAAATCGTCCTGTCTTGAGAGCCTTCTTCCATCAATGATTTCTTCTGCCAATTTTACTACAGATATTTTTATATCGCTCATACAACACCTCTGCTGATGATTGTAAACCTTAAAAGAGAAGAAATCAAGTTAACAATCAAACTTTGAATTGCTCCAAAACTTCGATTGTACGGTCAATATCGTCATCACTATGAGCGGCGGAGATAAACATAGCCTCAAACTGGGATGGAGCAAGATAGATTCCCCTGTCCAACATGAAGCTGAAATATCGTGAGTATACAGCCGTATCACTTGATGTTGCTGACTCGTAATCAACCACAGGCTTATCTGTAAAGAATACACTCATAAGAGAACCAATGCTGTTTACCTGTGCTTTTGAACCAAACACACGCCTGTATGCCTCTGCGAGTTTTTCAGTCTTTTTTGCAAGCTCTGAATACAGCTCACGATGGGTATCAAGATATTCAAGTGTAGTAAGGCCCGCAGCGACTGCCACAGGATTTCCAGAAAGGGTTCCTGCCTGATATACGGCTCCCAAAGGAGATACCATTCTCATAATATCTTCCCTGCCGCCATAGGCACCTACAGGCAT
>CADCRJ010000378.1 GCA_902803735.1 uncultured Spirochaetaceae bacterium | reverse complement strand
GGTGGGAAAGTAGGAAACTGCCAATTTTTTTTGTCTAAATTCTGTTTCATATAGATACAAGGGGTTGTATGGCTAAGCCTTCTTCAAAAGGATAGTTATACAGCCCTTTGTATTTTCCACCATCCTTTTGCTTAATTTCCTCCCCTATACGAATAACTTGACGGCATAAATAAATACACCTAGAATAAAATAAAACAAATGAAACATTATAAATATTTTATCGTAATCACATCTTTGCTCAGCGTAATCTCTATGTTCTGCGAGCAATCGGAATTTTCAGCACAAGCCCTAAAAACAGCTGGACAAGTAATAGACTACGTTCTTATGCTCTGTGTGCTTGGAGAAACAGCCACCAGCATAGCAACAGCTAAGTTCAAGCTTCACTATATAAAAGAAAACTGGGCATCCCTAACTTTTACAGCGATATTCACATTCCTGTTCTGCTACTCAAAGTTCATGTACAAGAGCCTTGAAACAACCAGCATAGCCGTCCTTGCCGTAATAATAAGGAACATATTCGTAGGATTACGAATATACAGCAGAATGAAACGACTGCAAGGTTACGTCGAGAAAATGATTACAAACCCAGCTCAAACAATTCTGCTTAGCTTTATTGCGGTTATAATGACTGGGTCGCTGCTTCTTATGATGAATTTTGCGACGGTCGATGGCAGAGGTCTGAGTTTCCTAAAATCACTATTTACGGCGACATCATGCGTATGTGTGACAGGTCTCACCGTCGTTGACACAGCCACGACATTCACCTTTTTTGGTCAGCTAGTCCTTTTGCTCTTAATACAAATCGGAGGACTTGGAATCATGCTCCTGTCCTATTTTACGATTTACATAATAAAGCGAAGAGTCTCACTCGAAGACAAGATGATGCTCGGATATATGCTAAGCGAAGACAGCACCGCAGGAATTTACAGCTCAATGAAAAACATTGTGCTCACAACATTTTGCATTGAGGCAATAGGAGCGGTCGCACTCTTTTTGGGATTTACCTACACACAGGGACTATCCCTCAAGACTTTGTGGTTTGCGGTGTTTCACTCAATCTCAGCGTTCTGCAACGCAGGATTCGCACTTTTTTCTGACAGCCTCGAAAGCTTCAGAAGCAATCCGTACATGATTCTCACAATCTCAAGCCTTATTATTCTTGGCGGAATTGGCTTCTCTGTAATCACGAACATACGAGCCGTAATAGATTCCTCTATAAGCAAAAAAAACAGAAAACAGCAAAATATTATAAAACAGAAACTTTCTCTCAACACAAAGATTGTCCTGTTAGGAACGCTAATCCTGCTGATCTCTGGAACATTAATCTTCTACATATTAGAATTCAATAATTCCATGAAAGACTTCAATATTGCAGAGCAATACATCGCAGCCTTCTTCCAGTCCGTAACATTCAGAACGGCGGGATTCAACTCAGTCTCGTTCGGCACCCTAAGACCCGCCACGTATTTAGTCTTCTGCGTCTTTATGCTGGTCGGAGCAGCTTCTGGCAGCACGGCAGGCGGCATGAAAATAAACACGCTCGCAGTGCTTTTCGCAGCCCTTCACTCGTATTGGCGTGGAGAGAAGCACTACAAGCTTGGCAATCACGAAATTGCGCAAGACAAGGTTTTACAAGCATGCATAATCTTTATCGCGGACATTGTAATAGTAATTACAGCCGCCTCACTGATTACAATTACAGACACAAAACCTGTCGAAAAAGTTCTTTTTGAGGTATGCTCCGCCTTGGGAACCGCAGGCGTTACGGCAAACCTTACACCAGAACTTTCTGTATTCGCAAAGACAATCCTGATAGTCCTTATGTTCTGGGGACGTGTCGGAGCTTTGACAATTCTCTCCGCAGGACAGTCGGATTCCAGCAGGACAAAAATCCGCTGGCCACAAGCAGATATTTCTATAGGCTAAAACAAGATACAAATAAAACAAGAGGAATTTTATGGCTAAAAACAAAAATAAAGTATTTGCAGTATTCGGAATGGGCACATTTGGGCAAGTAATTGCGGAAGTACTTACGGCAAGAGGCGGCCAAGTAATTGCGATTGACAACAATCCAGAGGTTATTGACGAATTCAAAAACAAAGTCTCCTCTGCCCTGCTTCTTGACTCAACTGACGAGAAAGCTCTGGCAAAGGCACCTCTCGAAGATGTTGATACTGCAATCATAGCCATTGCGAACATGGAGACAAGCATAATAACAACAGTTATCCTCAAAAAGCTAGGCATTCCGAACATTCTATGCAGGGCAATCTCGCAGATTCACGCACAGGTCTTAAAACAAATAGGAGCCAACAAGGTAGTAAACCTGCAAGAAGACGAGGGACGAAGAATTGCGACACAACTGATTACGCCTGATATTCTAGAGACGGTTCCACTAACACAGGATATGAGCCTTGCAGAATTCTTTATCCCAGAAATGTTCTACGACAAGCATCTCAAAGATATAGAGCTTGAGGAAAAATTCAAGCTAAAAGTAATCGGCGTAAAACGAACCGAGGTACAGCTGGACAGCGAGGGAAATCCAGACCGCAAGGAATCCCTGCTCTTCTTTACGGCGGAGGACACACTCAAAGAAAACGACATTCTGCTTGTCGTGGGAAAGAACAGCGACATAGAGCGGTTCAAGGTTGAGATTTAACCCACAGTACTTACAGGAGAACATTATGCTTTGCATCGGAAACATTATAATATCACTATTTGCGGCATTCTCAATTATATCGCTCGGAACAATAGGAATAACTGGCTACCATTTTTTGACAGCACAAAATCAAAAAGAATCTGCGGAGCTGCTTTTTTTCTGCGCTCTCGTTGCAGTGATTTTTCTTCTTATATTTTATGTACTGATGCTGCACCACGCAAAGCAACGTACACGCACATTGGAGCACCTTTTGAACAGGGTAAGCGAGGGCGGATACATAGACAAAGCCCAATTGAACACATTCGGCGATTTTGGCAATAATATCATGTCGCTAGTCAAAGGGATTCAGGACATTAGTGGCAAGCGAGCAAAACGCATACGATACCTGAACAATGTGCTCAGCACCCTTCTCGTTGATTCAACAGAAGCCGTGCTTCTGCTTGACTCAGAAGGAATCATAATGCAAGCCTCCCTTGAATTCTTCACAAAGTTCACAAAGCCAGAGGAACAAGGCTCTATTTATGGCTCCAGCATAGAGCGGTTCTATTCAAACACAACGTTCCCAAATCTTAGGCAGGAAATTATAAATAAACACAAGGAAATAACTGTCAGCTCCGATTCTTGCACAATACGCTTTATCCCAATGTTCAGCGATGAGACCATTCCTGACGGCTTTTTCGCAATCCTGCAAAAGAAAACCGTAATCGGCAAAATGGTAGACAAAGTGATAGACTCAGCAAATTCAAAAGAGGCGTCACCAGTAAAGGAATCCTCCGAAGCTCAAGCTACAACTCAAGAGACCGTCAGCACCGAGTCGCAAGATGCCGAATTCCCACAGCCTACTGCGCATGAACAAAAAGAAAAATCTGTGCTCTCAGGAATTCTCAGAGGGTTTATTAACAAAAACAAGTAATAAGTGAAAGACAAAAGTGGTTCAAACCGCAAGTTGAAGTTACGATTTGTACCACTTTTATGCAAACTCTGGCTATAATTTAGAAAACAATTTTTTGCCATTAAACAAGTTTATCGTTTTCACTGCCTTTTTCCGCTCTACTGATTTCTTGCAACAATTCCTTCTACAAATCGTTTGCAAGATTCAAAATTCTTGTGTTTATATAAAACAGTTTCAGTATTCGTAGATTTCACAATCTTCTTTTTGAAAAGCACAGTCCATCTTGTTTGTCGTTCAGCATAATCCTTTTTTGTTTCTGGGAAAAAAGATTTACAAAAGAATTTTTCATTTTTACCTTTGGATAAAAACACAAAGATAGGCATCTGATTTATTTCATTTTTCAAAAGAAAATCAGCCTCGATAACAGAAAAGGCTTGCAAAGCTAGATTATACTTAAACACCGTATCGTTACTATCAAAAATCTGTTCAATGTACGAAAGATAATTTATCCGACTTTTTATGTAATCGTAATTTCGAGAAGATTCAATATAACTCGCCGATAATTGACCTGCTTCAATCTGGTTGTAAACATCTTCTGCTGAAATGGCAAGTTTTGGCAAATCCCTTAAATATTGCAATCCTACGATGTGAAAAAAGTGGTATT
>CADCRJ010000377.1 GCA_902803735.1 uncultured Spirochaetaceae bacterium | reverse complement strand
TTATAATATACATAGGTTGTATAAATGACATTTGAATGGGATGAAAATAAAGACCTTATAAATCAAAAGAAACATGACGGCATTTCTTTTGAATATGCAGCACGAGTTTTCTTTGATTCAAAAAGAATTGAGTCTTTGGATGAAGAACATTCTGATGAATCAGAAGAAAGATATAATGTAATTGGACGTGTAGAACGGATTTTATTCGTTGTCTATACAGAACGAGGTGAAAATAATATCCGTATTATTTCTGCCCGAAGAGCGACGCCTAAAGAGGAGAAATTGTATTATGAAAACTATGACATTAGATGATTTAATCAAAAAGCCTCTCACAGAAGAAGATAAGAGAATTATAAATTCCGCAAAACCTGTAATTACTGAAGATTGCCCGGAACTTACAGATGAACAGATGAAAAAATTCAAGCCCTGGTATGAAGTTCACCCAAAAGGAAATGATATTTACAAAGTTACTGTAAAGAAAACAGCTGTAAGTTTGAGAATTGACAATGATGTACTTGCTGCCCTAAAAAATATGGGAAAAGGTTATCAGACTCGAATAAATAATATTCTTAGAAAGGCTGTATTTGGGAAAGAATAATCACATAACAAAGCATCAAAGCCGACACAGACTCAAGGTCTGTGCGGTTTACTCAATAAAAATCTTGATTCCATAGAATATAAAGTTCACTATAGAAAAATTCCACAGGCTAAAGCGGAGATTGAAGGTGAGGGACGCGAACTAGTGCAGCGTCTTGATAAATAGAAAGTTTGCGAAACTTTTAGTTGAGCAAACTGTCAAGGAGATTATAATGAGCTTGTAAAACAGCGCAGTTTATGGCGACAGGCCATTGGTCTGTTTTTTTAGGAGGAAAAATGCTTTTTTGGAAAAATAAAAAAGAAGAAAATAGTTTCGCAGAATTTACTTATGAAAAATTTTCAACATGGATTAATGAAATATTAAAAAATCCTCTTCCAGAAAATGTAAAAGGTATAAACTTTAATTTGTACGAAGAAGAACAGCAAAATACTTTTGGCCTCCAATTTGTGGCAACTTCAAGTTTCGATTTAAATGACGATGACTGGGCTTGTGATGAAATTTTCAGTTCCAATGAAAACTTGTATTATTTTACTAATGAAAATGGTTGGGAACAAACACTCAAAGAAGTTGAAAAAAATGTCAAAGTGTATTTGGAAAAAGGAAATTGTTCTTCTGTTCTAAAAAAATATGATGGAATTGGTCTTGGTTTTGTAGATGGTGATTTACTCATACTTTATAGCAAAGAAAACTAAGCCTTCATAAGACTATAGATTGTTACGAAAGTATTGCCAGTTTTGTTGTGGGTGCTAAATAATAATGATTTGATTGACTTTGATGGATAGTACTAATACAATGGTTTATAAGTTAAATAAAAATAATAGTTAAATTTATGAAAATCTGCAAATGAATGCGTTGGGATTTTATGCCTGTGCCAAAATCATGCAGATTTTTTTATTAGGTGTTTCAGTCTTTTTACAGAGCGAGAGTGTGGCAATTTTTACGAATTAGGGGTATTAAATGAAGAAGAAAAAGAGAATGTCAATATCAAGCAAATTTGCGATGGCTGTTTTGACGGTCATTTTTTTGTTAATTGCGATTTCGCAGATCGTTGTCGGTACGTCGTTTGAGAAGAGTGCTCTCAACGATTTTTATTCTTCTGCTGGCAACGTTTTAAAGGACTTTTCCAATTCTATTGACATTTTCTTTAATGCAAAAGAATCTGCTGTTAAGATTTTTTGTGCTTCTGAGCCAGTTAAATCCGCTGACGATACTATTCACTCGTTTATAAACGAAACTGGCACGATACAGATTTCAGGTTACGAGAAAAGCCCTACAGAGCTTAGAATTCGAAGTATCGCGCAGGAGTTTGCACAAAGCGACGTTGACACGTCAGAAGTATTCTTTGGTACAAAATGGGGCGGATACGCTACAAACCTTTCCCATTCAAAATCTGGTGGCTATGACCCAAGAAAACGCAAGTGGTACGAAGAAGCTACGAGTGGCAATGGAAATCCTGTAATTACTAGTGCATATCAAACTACAAACGGTTCTTTGGTCGTGAGTATTGTTTGCAGCGTCAAAGACTTTGATGGCAATTTTATCGGCAATGCAGGGCTTGATATAGCCTTGGATAAATTAACGAGCATCCTTTCTACGCTGGATTTTGGCGAGGGGTCTTCTCTTGTTATGCTCCAGCGAGACGGGCTCATTCTTGCGGACACAGGAAGCAGGAGCGCTGCTTTCAAGAACATCAACGATCTTGATATTCCAGAGCTTGCTGATTTTGTGAATTCTAATGAAACTGACGGCAAACTTGTTATGGATAATAAGATTTATTACACCAAGCAAATTCAAAACGACAGGACAGGCTACAAAATCGTTGTGTGCTGCCCAAAAAAGACCGTCAATGCCGCATTTATTAAGACTATGACAAGGTCTGGCATTATCTGTGCTCTCGTTGGTTTTCTTTTTGCTGTATTTGGAGCTGTTTTTGCAAGAAGACGTCTTCGCCCGCTATTTTTATCGCCCGCGACATTGGCGAGAACGCGCACGAAATTGCAGAAGGTCACGGCGATTTGACGCGACGGCTTAACATTCACGAAAAGAACGAAATCGGGGACGTTGCCGAAAGCTTTAATCTTTACAGCGAAAAATTGCAGGAAATTATTGGCAGCATGAAGGACTCAAAGACTTCTTTGAGCAACGCTGGTGTTAAATTGAATAATACTGCATCTGATGCAATGGTTGCGATTGACCAGATTACAGGCGGCATCCACGACCTTGACGGAAACCTCAGAAGTCAGATCGCTTGCGTTGAACAGACTAGCTCAAGCGTGAACAACATTCTGGGCAATATCGAAAGCCTTGAGAAGCTGGTCAGCGAGCAGTCGCAGAGCGTGGAAGGGGCTTCTAGTGCTGTTGAGGAGATGGTTGGCAACATCAACGAGGTCAATCGTTCTGTAGACAAGATGGCTGAGGCTTTTGCCCACCTTGCAAAAGACGCGGAGAGCGGTGCAAAGACTCAGGAAGAGCTTCAGCGGCAGATTGGAGAAATCGAGAATCAGTCACAGCTTTTGAGCGAGGCTAACGCCGTAATTGCTTCCATTGCGGAACAGACTAACCTTTTGGCTATGAATGCGGCTATCGAAGCTGCACACGCTGGAGATGCAGGTAAGGGATTTGCTGTTGTTGCGGACGAAATCCGAAAGCTGAGCGAAACGTCAAGCTCTCAGTCTGCCACAATCGGAGAGCAGCTGACACAGATTCAGAGCGCGATTAACGCCGTTGTTGATGCAACTGAGCGTGGTGTTGAAGGATATGCGTCGCTTGCTTCTGAAATTAAGCACACAGATTCGCTCGTTCACCAGATTAAGTCGGCTATGCAGGAGCAGAGCG
>CADCRJ010000376.1 GCA_902803735.1 uncultured Spirochaetaceae bacterium | reverse complement strand
ATACGATAAAATCTTTCATTATCAAAAGAATATACAACTCTAAATCTTTTTGGTCTGTTTGTATCATCTTCATACACAGGCACAACTTTTAGATGTACATCATGGTCATAAGCTGTATCAAAGTCGTATTTGTCGGAAGCGGAGAATGATAAAAAATGCTACGATTCGCTCACAAAAAGCTTATGGAACTGCTGAATCTTGGCTTTTACCGAGTTCCTGCTTGCCTCTATCTTGTTCAGAGGAATGTTGCAGAAATAATCGACAAGCTCTGGGTCCAGCTGCAAGCCTGAAGAAAGTTTAAGCTCATTGATTGCCTCAATGTAGGAGAGGGTAGGTCTGTAATTTTTGTCCATAGTAAGAGCCGAGAACGTGTCTGCGACCGCAATCAGCCTTGATTCAAAAGGAATCTCCCTGTCCTTTAGGTGATAGTAGCCCGTGCCGTCAATCCGCTCATGGTGGTACTTTATCCACAGAGATATTTTATCGAACGAAGGTACAGACTTTAGTATTGTCTCGCCAAATTCTGTGTGTCGGCTGATGGATTCCAGCTCCTTTTCATTCAGTTTGCCGCTCTTGTTTATGATTGAGTTCGGGATGCCAAGCTTTCCAATGTCCAAAAGCAGAGCTGCATATTGCAGGTTCTCTGGGTTCAGCCGCATCCTGTACCTGAACGGCAATGCTTCGTAGAGCAGCATGGTTAGTTGTTTTACGTACAGAGAGTGACCCTCCAGGTTCGGGTCCCGTGTCTCTATTATGCAGAGCACGGTCTCAAGGATTTCATGTGTCCGCTCCCTTGCTCCCATCAGCTGGTTGAAGAACCAACGGAACAGGAACGTAAATATGAGGCTTCCTGCAAGCAAAATCCAGCTTATGCTGAGGTTTATTTTCTTATGGGTGTAGATGTAGGTATGAAAAAAGAATACCGCTATCAGGATGGTGATTACGAGTGCTGTTTGCCAAAGACGCTGCCCCTCGTTTTTTAGGAGCACGTCACGTTTTGCGAACATAATGTAAATGCACCAGCCGATATCCGTTATAATTAGCATGATGCTTAAAAAGAGGAGATAATGTGAAGTATTAAACATTGCGCACCTCTTCTGGTTTGCCCGCGTTCGTATTTTGCGTCTCTGCAATCTGAGCTTTGGCATTCTGCCCACAAAGATTGTAGTGGATTTGATTTTTTCCTGCCCTCTTAGACTCGTAAAGCGAGTCGTCGGCACGTTTGTATGCGGAATCTATGTCATGCTCGTCAGATGCAAGCTCGGTGATTCCTATCGAGGCTTGAATTCCGTTCAGCTCGCCAATTCTGGCAGAATTAAGGGCTTTTAGGAGGTTCTCGAACACGCCCTTGAACTCGTCCAGTCCGTTCCTTGCTTTTACGAGCACGATGAATTCGTCCCCGCCCAGCCTTCCTGCAAAATTCTGGATGTTCTCAAGGTCCCAGCCAGAGATTGGTCTTCTTATCACATCGTTCAGTCCGAGTGCTTTTATTATGGTCTGCCCTGTGAGCTGTATTACTTTGTCTCCCATCTGGTGACCGAGCTTGTCATTGATTTGCTTGAATCCGTCTAAGTCAATTAGGCAAAGGGCTAGGGTATGGCTCTTGTTCTGGCGAAGAACCTCCTCCGCGATTGAGAAAAATCGTCCGCGGTTCAGAAGCCCCGTGAGAGCGTCAAAGCTGGACTTAACCTCAAGCTCGTTCTGGATTTGCAGGTTCTTATGGAACAGGACGAACTGCTGTATTCGCATGAGCTGGAATGCGTAGTGCAGGACTAGCATGAGCGTGATTACAATTGAGATGTTGTACGTGTCGTTGTAGGCGATAGAGAATGTCTTGAACTGGTATGATGTGAAGATGCATATTCCGCAGCTAGCCAAGGAGACTGCCGACATCCTGTACATTGTGTCTATGTAGGACAATGCCGTTACCGCACTCAGTACTAGGTAGCTGGTGGCGACCATGTACGGCTGCGATACTGAGAACAAAATGCCGTAAGAGTGAAGGATTGCTATGCTTATGTATATGAGTTGTGTGCTGTGTTTTTTTGAGAATTCGGGCATGAGCCAGACGCATAGCTCAAAACCAATCGTCAGAATGAGGTATATTGTATAGAATGGTATGCGTTCCTGCGTCAGTCCGAAAAAGTTGAGGCTGGCAAAAACCATGAAAAGTATTATTACTCCAAGAAACCATGTGGTTATGATTGTCGCATGTCTCAGGTTCGTCGAGCGTATCATTTCGATACAGTTAAGATATGTGTCCTTGTCGTAACTGTAGTAGTTAAAACTTTTTGCAAACATTCCCTTATCCTTAGCCTGCTGTAATTCTAACATGGTTTTTAAAAAAAGAGAAATTAAATTTGGCGGGATTATGCATTAGGGCGAATCATTCAAGTTTTTGTATATTTTCTTTGATAATTTTCAAAAGAGTGTTATACTTTTTACTAGGTTAGCGGGTTGTTTTTTTGAATGTTCTGTAGAAAACTGCCCGTGACCTTAGATAATTGATTCCTTGGGGGATTCCTATGAAGAAGAAGATATTAGCACTTGCACTTGTTACTCTCGTCGCTGTAACCGCTGTTTTTGCAGCAAAACCAAAGACTAAGGCTTATGATGCCAATGATGAGAACTGGATGTGGTATGAGTTCAAAGCAAAGGTTTTTGGACGCTCATTCAAATTCTTCGCTTTCAAGACTGACGAGCAGCGCGACAACCGCGTTATTCAGCTCCTTAACAAGAACGGCTGGGGAATGAGCCCTATCGAGACAATCACCGAGTACTTCAACGAAGGTGCATACAAAGAAACCGTTCTTTTCAATGAAGAGCTTAAGCCAAAGATGAAAGAAGACGGCTACAAGTATGCTTTCACAACATACAAGACGACTACAAAGGACAATACGACAATCTATTTGTATACGTTCTATTACGATGCTGAAAAAGACGTTCTGTATGTCCAGCAATCAACTAAATAATTGAAAAATGAGCTGCCAGTTCTTGGCGGCTCATTTTTTTTGTCTGCCCGATTCCATAAAATTGAAATTTGTTTTATCTTTTCTAATAAAGAGGGAATTATGTTCGAATTTTTGGCATCTGGCGGAATCTTGATGATTCCAATTTTTCTTTGTGGTGTTTTTGCTACATATATTATCGTTGAGCGTTGGATTTACTTTTCTTCTATAGAAAAGCGTGATGTTGAGCTGATGAAGAATCTTGATATGGCTCTTACAAAGCATGATTATCAGAGTGCTGAGTCATATTGTGCTGTCGGTGATACTCCGCTTTCTTCCGTTCTGAAATCTGCCGTATTGAACAGAAAGCTGCGCGAGGCAGATATGCGCGAAATCGTGCAGACTGAGCTTGATACTTCCATCTCTTTGTTCGAGGGAATGCTGCCTTATCTTAGCCCGATTGCGACTGTTGCGACCCTGCTGGGGCTTCTTGGAACCGTTATGGGCAATATTCACGCTTTTAATACTCTTGCCGCAGGTGGAGCCGTAGAGACTCCGCCCGCTCTCGCTGGGGCTATCTCCGAGGCATTGGTGACAACTGCAGCCGGGCTTTGCGTTGCGATTCCTGTCTTTATTTTTTCAAGCTATCTCAATTCCCGCGTGGAAAAAAATATTTCCTCTATGGAAAAATTCGTTACTAATATGTTGCTCCGCCTTACTGGAAGGATTTTGTAAATGAAAGCACGCAGAAGAAATCGAAAGCAACACGGATTAAATCTGCTTCCTTTGATTGACATAATTTTTCAGCTGGTGTTGTTTTTTCTTGTATCGTCGTCCTTTGCCCTTGTCCCTGCCGTGCACTTGAACTTTCCTGCAAGCTCCGCGGCACAGGCTTCAAGGCTTGACGGAATCGTTATCCATGTTGACTCAGACGGCAAGATTCTGTTTGACGGAAATTCCGTGGCATCTGACAAGCTGGGGCTTTGCCTTATGGATTGTGTCCGCAAGGGTAGAAACCCTGAGAATACTTCCGTTGCGGTCGAGGCTGATGCAAGCGTTCCCAACGGCTATATCGTGCAAGTCTTTGACGAGCTGAGAAACGCTGGATTTTACTCTGTTTCTCTAAGGACGGCTGAATGACGGATTTTAAGAGAAAGTCTTCTTATTCTGGTGCCGTCGTTACTGGGGCACTATGGTCGGCATTTATTTTTATTACGCTTTTTATTTCCTTTCCAAAGGTAAAATCTCACACGTTGCAGATTTATCTTGAAAAGGTTCCTTCTCGTTTAAAAACTGCCGGGCGTTCTGTTGCCGAAAAGAAGGCTGCTCCTGTGCGGAATTTCTCGTTTTCTTTTGCCGATGCTGATATTGAGCACGCTCAGGAGCCTTCCGTGCAGAATCCTGTGTCTGACAAGCCAGTGCTTGCCCTCGCCGAGAAAAAAGACGAGACTTTGCCGGACGTTTCATTTGAGTTTTCTTTTACCCCTGATTTTGCTGACATTTCATTGGAGCCAGTAACCGAGGAGCCAGCGATTCCTACGGAAGACGCGATTCTTCTTGGCGATGATACTGACGTTGACATACAGAAGAACGCGTCCGCTGCTTTAGCGGAGAAACAAAAAGCCGAAAAGGAGCGACAAGAGAAGCGAAAGGTATTGATTGCTTCCGCTCCAATTCCAAGAATGAGCTTTGTTTCTTCATTGAAACCAGAGCCTAAGCCTGTCGTCGCACAGGTTCCTGCGGAAGACGCGATTCCTACGGAAGACGCGATTCCTACGAAAAACGCTGAGGGCAAGAATGTTTCTGTTGCAAAAGCTGGCGAGCAAAAAAACGCAGTACAGCCAGCTGCGGAGCAAAAGCCTGTTGCTGTAGCTAAGACTGCCGATGAGAAAAAGCCTGCTGTCGCAAAGCCTGCTGAGAAAAATCTTTCTATAGAAGAGCTTGCTGCAAAGGCTCATGAAGCCGAGCGTTCTCAGATTGCAGAGAAAGAGGCTCAAAAACAGCAGAAACGCAAAGAAAACATTGCTTCTGCAGCTGTGCCAAAAATGGATTTTGTCGCTGCAATGAAGAAGAATTCAGATAAAAACGACAATGTTGCTGTTCAAGATTCTGCAAAGCAAAGCTCGGCTCAAGAGACTCCTTCAAAAGTTGATGAGAAGCGCGAGCCACAGCCAGTAAAAGCGTCTACTGCAAGTGAAAATGCTTTTGATAAACTTTCTCAGAAAAACACCGCCTCTGCTGTTGCTAAGGCTGGGATGTCTGAGACTCCTGCCAAAAAAGACAGCAAGACTGCGGAAAAGAAAAAGCAAGAGACTGTAAAAGCCACCACTGCCGTTGCCGTTGCAGCGCAAAAGCAGGAGTCACAAAAGGCTGCCAAAGAAGAAAATAAGCCAGCTGAGCAGAAAGCCGCTTTGCCTGTTACTGTTACGACTGCACAGAAGTCTATAGCGGAGAATGCTGTAGCTGCGGCTAAAAAAGGAAATACTCCAGCCACCACTGCAAAAACTAAGGTTGAGCAGCAGGCAAGTGTAGCTAAAACTGATGTTGATGTAAAAGCATCCAAAAAAGAAGATAAGGATTCTGCTGTTACTGTAGCAACCGCTGTGCCTAAAAAACAGCAGCCTGTTGCTGATAAAAAAGAAGTCAAAGCTGTGGAGCAGAAAAAGCCTGTTCAAGCGAATGTCGCAAAAACTACGCCTGCCGCTCCTAAAAAAGAGCAGAAAAAAACAGCGGCAGCTCCAAAAACAAAGCAGTCTGCAACTGTCGCAAAAAATAGCGAGAAAACAAAAGCATCTGCGTCTCAAACAAAAAAAGCTGAGACAGCGAAAAAAACTGAGATGGCAGCAAAAAGCGGAGCTAATAAGAAAAATGCCCCTGCCACAGAGTCAAAAAACGCAAAGACAGAAACGGCTGTAAAGAATCTAGAACAAGCAAAAAAGCAGATTTTGGCTCCTGTTACTGTGCCTAGCTTGCAGAAAGAGGGCGATTTTGTTGTTCAGGCTGATAAAGAGATAAAAATGCCTGAGCCAGCAGAAAAATCAGCCGTTGCGGCTTTGATTGAAAAATCTAAGGCAGAGAAAGCTGCTAGCGTAAAGACTTCGACTGCAAAAAATACAAAGAACGTAGATATTTCTAAGACCGGCTCTCGCGGTGGAATCGTGACTGTTCGTACAAATGGCAGAATAGCTGCGGATAAATCAACGTCCGTAATACCAGCAGAGCAGGGCAAAAAAAATGTGCCGACGGTGCAAACGCCAGCTACGGCTACTCAAAAATCATCTGCTCAGACACAAAATGTGCGTCAGCAGCAATCCGAGCAGAAGCCAACGCAGTCCGAGGCAAAAAAGGCAGAAAAACCAATCAAGACTGATGCCTCAAATAAGAACGCTTCGCAGACAGCTGTAGAGAAGCCTGCCGTTGCGCCTGTTGCACCTGCGTCTGCTACAGAAGCAAGCTCCACGGCGGCTTCTAGCACGGCAAAATCTGGCTTTGCAACTTCATTCTTTACAAAGGACTGCGGGCGTGGCGTTACCACATCCGTTGCAATTTCTACAGCAAAAAACGCTGACGGTAAATATGCTGTAAACGCAAGCGACAATAATCCCCGAACACTTGTGTCTGGCTCGTCCTTTGAGATTGCGCTTTCAAACACATCTACCGCCGTCATCAACGGAAACAGAAAGCTGTCCGTGAGCTTTACGATTACGTCGGCAGGTACTGTTCCGCTCAATAAAATCCGTTTCTCTGGAGGAGGACTTCCTGGCAGCGTCTCCGCTGACATTCAGCGGCAGATTGCCGCATGGAAGTTTGACAAAGCAGACGGCAACACCACAGTGTCGTTTGATTTGACCTTAGAGAAAAAATAGAGAATACAATAAGAAAAAAATCATTTCTTTAATTTGTTTTTTGAACATAACCGCTGTACAATGTTTTTATGAAAATTTCTATGAAAAAAACAACAATGATTTTGTCGGCGGTTTTCGCCATGTTTTCTATTTTGTCCTGCTCGAATAGCGGCAGAAAAATCTACAACGACTCAAAAACACCTGTTGAACGTTACGGTGCTTTGAGTGTAAATGGAACTCACCTCTGCGATTCAAACGGAAATCCTGTCCAGCTTTGTGGTATGAGCTCGCACGGTCTTCATTGGTACGGAAAATATGCAAATAAGGACGTGCTGAAATGGCTCCGTGATGACTGGAACGCTGACCTTTGGCGTGCTGCCATGTATGTTGGCGGTGCTGGTGGCTATGCCCAGAACAGGGGAATGGCGAGCAAGGTTATTGAGTCGATTGAAGCCGCAAATGAGACGGGGCTTTATGTTCTTGTTGACTGGCATGTTCTTCCTGAGTGTGACCCGCTTTTGTATGTAAAGCAGTCTGAGGAATTTTTTGAGCAGATTGCTTCGACCTATGCCGATTGCCCGAATATTATTTATGAGATTTGCAACGAGCCGAACGGAGAGAAGGTTACTTGGGAAGGAAACATAAAGCCTTATGCCGAGCGGATTATTCCTATTATACGCAAATACTGCGACAACGTTATTGTCGTTGGAACTCCTGTCTGGTCAAGCGATTTGGCAAGTGCGGCAGCGAGTCCGATTGAGGGGCAGAAAAACATAATGTATACGTTGCACTTCTATGCAGGAAGTCATGGAAAAGACAGCCGTACAGTTGCTGCAAACGCGATAAAGAAGGGACTTCCTATTTTTGTGACCGAGTGGGGAACGACACAGGCTTCTGGCGACGGCGGTGTTTTTGAGAAAGAAACATTGGAATGGATGCGATTCCTTGCCAAGAATAAGATTTCCTGGGCAAACTGGTCTGTCAACAACAAGGGCGAGGATTCTGGCGTCCTGAAATACAACAAAGACCGCGATGCAAAGGGTGGCTGGGCAGAAAGCGATTTGCAGCCATCTGGAGTTCTTGTAAGAAAAATCCTGCGTGGCGAAATAAAGTAGAAAATCAAATGCCGAGTT
>CADCRJ010000375.1 GCA_902803735.1 uncultured Spirochaetaceae bacterium | reverse complement strand
GCCTCCTTGTGTGCTAACTGGCATTGAGTGAATATTTGCCTTGATTTCGTCAAACTTGCTGTTGCCCGAAAGATACTTAAACAAATCGAGTATCTCTTCAATGTGATTTATCGTTTTTTGAGAGCCTTCATAAGTTTGGTGCAATCGCGCTGCCCTCAAATATTCCAAAACATCGCAAAAATCGCTCTTGAACAACTCGATTTGTTCATCTTTGAGCCATGCCAGATTGACAACATTTATTCGATAATCGCTGATAAACGGCTTGAGCCGTTCGTCTGTAATATCAAGCCACTCGAGCAATGTTTTGTTGTTATTCCACTCCTGCTCCGTGCCAAAATACAGCACCAACGTTATAACAGGATATCGGCTGCTATGTTTCTTGTCGTCAATCTGCTTGCGATAGATGGCTGCGTCATAATTCATAATGCGGAATGACATATCGTTGTCTATCGCAGACTGATTTTCAAATCCTATGCAACTGATGTGTATATTTTCGTTGTTCCAATACTTCGCGACATCACGAGTCTGGCTCTTTATCTCTTCAAAGACCTTGTACATCGACTCTGTCTGCGCGTCGGACAAATCCGATTCTCGTTGTATGCAAGCAGAGTTTTCTCTACGGTATCTTTCTCTCCCATACTTACAATATAATTGGTAAAATTCGTCTTGTAAATAAAACAACCGAAACAAGTGTATAGAGGAAAAGTGCAAATGGTATTTTACTTTCACTTTGTTTCAACCAAAGTAAAATTCTGATTCTTGATTCTCATTTGTGGATTCTGCTCATAATTTAACTTTGGCACTTCTGTGGTTATATATTCGGCTAGTTCTGCAACCGAAACAAAGCCATCGTGGTTAAAATCAGCATTACCTTTTAATGCTTGCAAAAGTGTGTATGTGAAAACGCCGTGATTTTCATAACCTTCCAAAGCTTTTTCATCGTCGTTTGCAGCCGTGATAATTGCACTTCCGATTGCTTTTTTCAATTTGGTGATTTCTGCATAATTAGTAGAGCCTCTAAACTTTTTGTCTGAGGTATCTGCTGAAAATGAGCCAGAATCGCATGTGTCAATCAAAATCAGTTTTTTATTTGCGTTGATTTTTGAAAGATAGCTGACAAAATCTTCTTTGGAGATGCTGTTTTCTGGAATTTGACTTTCATCTGCAGCTCTGTAATCAACAGGAATGTAATAATAATCGCAGTTGTATGTTATTCCGTGTCCTGCAAGATAAAGTATAAATACATCATCTTTCTTGACTTGCTCCGAGAGTTCATTGAATTTTGCAAGTATGCCGTCTTTCGTAACTTCGTCATCAATTAGGGAATGAACTAAGATATTTTCATACAAGCCGCTTTTTTGGCTTTTAAAAGCAGATATAACAGCTTCTGCATCAGAAACTGCATAGCCAAGTCTGAGCCGTTTTACTTGGTACTGATTTATACCTAACGCAAGAACATGCAGATTTGGCTTTTCGACTTGTCCATTCCATTCAAACGAGATTGATTTATGCAAACTTTCAATCATGCCTGCTTTGTTTTTGGCGAAAACTTCCAATGTGTTTTTTCCAGATTTTAGAGGAACTGTTTGTTGATATATGATTTTGTTTCCCTCTATTTTGGGTTTCTTTCCACCTGGAAGATTTATATTGTCATTCCACAAAAATCTGACATCACTGATTCCTCCTCCTGCATCTTCCACAGAAAAATTGAATGTATAAAGTCCGTATTCTTCCGAAATCGAATTTTCTGCCAAAATTTCAACTACAGGAGGTTTTCCTGTTTTTATAAGTTTTTCAAAATTACATTCTTTCGCATATTCAGAAATATCTTCTCCTCGCACCTTTGCCGCAATCAAATCAGGGCGATAGAGCTTGTCATACATCTGTTCAAGTTCTGTAACTTCCAGCCCGTCTACAACATACACGAGATTTTTGCACGCCCATTCTGTTCCGCAGAAGAAGCCTTCGGGCGTGTAGATGAGGTATTCGTCGGTATTAATGATGGAGGTTGTATAGATTAATTTCCCTGTTTCTATACTGTAAAAACTAATCGATGAATTATTCGAATTTACGGAAATTAAAAAATTTCCATCTGCATTAGAAAGTTTTACGAACGATTGCCCTAATAATATGATATCTTCAAATCTAAAATATTGGGTTGATTCTAGAAGTTGTAATATGTTGAAACTTTCTATTTCATAATAATCATTCGCTTTTTTTAGTGTGCCATTTTTTACATCAAAAACAAAAAATGTTCTTTTGTCGTATTCGTCATCGTCATACAAGTGAGCTATCATATAATTGCTGTCTGGTGTCCATTCATCAACGTGTGCTTCACTACCAATTTCGAACATCCTTTCTGTTCCAGTTTCTATATTGTATAGGCTGATTCCGACTTCATTATTTACATGCACAAGATGCTTGCAATCAGGACTTAATGAAATACTGTCCGAATATTCCTTTAGCTTCTTTGTTTTTCCAGTCGTTAAATCTAATATTGTTGTATGATGATCTTCGTCTATAAAGAAAAAATAATCGCTTGAATTGTGCCATAGCATTTCCGAACGATTAAAGCCAAGCGAGAAACTGCAAACTTTTTCGATAGTTTCAAGATTAAAAATTTCTAAAAAATATCTATTTTTAATTGATGATTCTATCGCTATAAATTTCCCGTTTGGGCTGTATGACATATTATCGATATAAACTGTCTTTGAAATGCTGGAGATTTTTTCCAGCTCCACATTCCATATTTTGAATTCTCCATCATTGGATGAGGAAATGATATATTTATTTTCAAAACGTGATATATATCCCGAGTATCGGAATGCTTTTCCAGTATTAATGTTAAAAATTTCTGATTCGCTATTATCATTAGCAATTTTTGCGGCTAAATATTGTTCATCATTTGACCAATAAAAAAGCAACGAACTACCGTGTTTAAATTCAGGCGATAGTTCATATTCTTTTTCTTTCTGCTTTTTTACATCGAAGATAACAATTTTGTTATCTTTATACTTAATGACGACAAAGTTGCTAAGTGGACTCCATGGAAAATGTGTCGATGTGAAACCTCCACCTATGCCATGCTTCCAATAGTCGTATTCGAACTTATGTAATAGTTTTTGTTCTTGTACATCATAAATTACTGCGTTGTCGCTATCGGTTGCAACAAGATATTTGTTGTCAGGACTCCATATAAAATCATAATATCCCGCAAGTGGAGAACTGATAGATCCTGTTTTTATATTCAAATATTTGAGAGCATCACCATGTTTAAGCGAAAGGTATTTTCCGTTGTTCGTAAGGGAAAGAGTTTGAAGGAAGTCATCCGACCAAGTGCCATAAGACACTTGTTTTATATGTGAAATAATTGGCTTTTCATTGTCACAATGATATTTTGCTACGAACAAACGTCCAAAACTATAAAAAATAAAATCAGAACCATTAGGTGAAAATGTTAAGCCATATATATTTCCAGAAAAATTTAGAGCGTCGTCTTTATTTTTGTAAAAAGGATCGTTATCATTTTCAAACCATTTATTTTTTTCTATATCAAAAAAATGATATCCAGCATCGTTTTCAAAACCTTCTTTAAAAATCAGATATTTATTATCAGGAGACCATTGCTCAGGATGTTTTCGCCGCGAATATTCTACTATGGGAATTTCTGTTGAAGTTTTTTTACTTAAGTCAAAAACGACATATTTATCAGTTTTATACTCATCAATGCAGATAAAATTTTCATCCAAACTCCAAACGGATTTTGCACCGTCACCTGTATAATCTATTTCAATTTCCCCTGATTTTAGACTAACGATTTTCAAATTATCCTTATCAGAATTATTTGAAGTACTATAATTGCCATAAATGAAGCATAAATAAGAATTCCTTGGAGAAAATTGAATTTTTACATAGTCATATTTACTGTTTGTTACAATATCTGATATTTTTTGCAATATTTTTCCAGTTTTTGCTTCTATTATATTTATGACACCATTTTCTATGACGCAAAACTGTTCAGAATCTGAACTCCATGTAAGATTATCGCCTCTAATCTGATACAATTCCTTTTCGTCAATGGTATTCCAAATCTCAGTATTTTCAGAACCGGAAGCTGCGTCAAAATATTCTCTGTTAGGGCTATATATGATGTTTTTGTTTAGTTTTCGAACAATAAAACCATCTTTAGTCCAAATAAAGATTTCGTCATCAGAAAGTTTTTTTATTTGTTTACCAGTTTCTGTATTCCATATTACAGCATTCGAATATGGATTTTCATATGGTAGATAGGTCGCAAAAAGTTTTCCGCTTGGACTGAATTCTATCTTCGTATGAGTACCGACTATTGGCTGGTAAGAATATAACTCTGCCTTAGCAGTTGTTTCTCTCTCTGAATCTTCCGCCAATACAAGCTCGCGGATATTCGTCTGCGAAAAAATCTCCGCCACAAAAAACATCCAAAGATACAAGCAAATAATCTTTTTAACAAATCGCATCGTTGTCTCCTGTCTACTTCGTCTCTGCAAGCGGAAAATCTTGTTTTCGCAAATCTTTTTGAGGAACTTGCTCATATCCCCATTTTTCATAACTGCGTTCTGGGACTTCTTTTTCTATATAGTTTGCTAATTCTGCAAGTGTTACATATCCATCGCTATCGGTGTCTGCTTTGCCTTGTAATCCTTGCAAAACTACATAAGTGAAAATGCCGTGTCCGTTGTATCCTTCCATTGCAGATTGAGTGTCTGAAGACGCAGCTAAAGTTGCATGTCCTGTAGCTCTAGTCAATCTGTCGATAGCAGTTTTCTCTGCAATGCCTCTCTGTGAATTATCAAGAAATGCTCCTGAATTGCAGGTGTCTAACATAACTAGAGTTTTTGCAGCTTTTATAAGCGACAGATTTTCTTGTAAATCATTTTTCGAGATTGCACTTTTTGGAATGTCATCGCGATTTGTGTATCTAAAATCTACAGGCAAATAATAATAATCTCCATCGTTATACGTTGTACCGTGTCCAGAAATATATAACACGAAAATATCATCAGCTGTAATCTGCTCAGAAAGTCGTTTGAACTCAGCGGAAATTCCTTGTTTTGTTACAGCAGAATCAAGTAAAGAACTTGCGAAAACATTTTCATATAATCCTGCTTGCTGCTCTTTGAATCCAGTTTCTATTGCTTCTGCGTCTGGTACTGCATAGTTTAGTCTCAAACTGCCGTCGCGATATTTGTTTATACCGAGCGTGAGAACATATAGATTAGGTTTCTCTGTCTTTCCGTGCCAAGTAACAGCAGTTTCAGCTTTTAGGCTTTCAATAACACCCTCTGCATTAAAAGCAAACGCCTGTATCTTGTTCTCTCCGTTTTGAAGCGTAACAGTATGCCGAATAACTTTTGTTTCACCTATTGAAGATTGAATCCCGTCAGAAAGTTTTATTGTTTTGCCGTTCAGCACAATGTTCACAGCACCGATTCCGCCTCCGCTGTCTTTTACGGCAAACTCAAAAGTGTAATCACGTTTTTCTGAACTCTCTGGAGCATTTTTGAACGAAACTATAGGAGCTTTTCCTGTTTTCAGAAACGCTGCTAATTCAACTTTAGCAGCTTCTGCCGAAATGTCCTCACCACGCACCTTTGCTGCAATCAAATCAGGGCGGTAGAGCTTGTCATACATTTGGTCAAGTTCTGTAATTTCCAGCCCGTCCACGATGTACACTAGATTTTTGCACGCCCATTCTGTACCACAGAAGAAGCCTTCGGGAGTGTAGGTGAGGTATTCGCCGCCTTTGTTTTCTATAATTGTATATAAGGTTTCTTTAGTTGTTAAATCTAAGAGACTAAGAGAGTTTCCTTTGGTTTTTACTGCATATTTTCCGTTAGGACTTGTTGAAAGTCTAGAATTCTCAATATTAAAAGTTTCCCAGGTCTTAATATCTATAAAACCATAGTTATTGATAGAAATATAATTTGAATTATTACATTGGATATCTTTTATTTCATGGCATTCTTCAGAATTTGGGATTTCTTTAACGTCATCAGTTTCTGTATTCCATACAACCCAAGAGCCCTCATGTTGCTTATATATTATTTCATCATCAGAAATCCACTTCCATTCCCATGAGGAATCAATACTTTTTATCTCTTTCCCATTTTCAGCATTAATTATCACTAACCCTTTTTCTTCGCAATAAAAAACTATTTTTTTCACATTAGGACTTAAAGCTACTGAGAAAATTTTATATGGATATTTAGCAATTTCGCGAACCATTTTTCCTGTAAATATATTTGTAAGATGTATGGAATTATCATCATGAACGGTAATACAATGTATATCATCAGGAAGCCAATCTATTACATTTTCTAGTTTTGTGTATTGGTTTATTTTTGTGTCATAAATTGCTGCATCAGTAGTATATGTTGGATTGTATAGTTTTAAATATCGAGAATCTTTAGACCACTTGAATTGAGAACCCCATTGGAAAACAGAAGGAATTGTGAAAAATTCTTCTGTTTCAACATCACATATAATGACATAACTATAATTAGATTGAATATCGTCACCCATTAAACTTATAGTTATATATTTTTGATTTGGACTCCAAGATAAATTGGTGATTTGCTCATCCAATCCAAAAAGATTTATTGTGCTGATAGTTTGTCCTGTTTTTGCATCCCATATTTTTATAGAATCTGAATTTATAGAAATAAAACATGAACTATCATTATTCCAATAAATTTCACCAGATGAAGTAGTTTCAAAGGTTTTAATTTCTTTTTTATCGGCAACATCGTAAATCTTAATACCATCGTCTACATATGCGGCAATACGTTTTCCATCTGGACTCCAAGAAGCCTTTTTCCCTTCTCCAACGGAAAAAGACAAATCTGAATGAACTGATTGTATTTCAATAGTGCCATCCTTAATTCCTAAAAAATGTTCATTATCGAAAGACCACGAAATGTCTTCTGTGGATTGCATTTTTCTGATTAAGTTTCCTGTTTTTCCATCAAAAATATAAGTGCCATCTACAATACAATATGCGGAATTGGGACTCCATTCTATATCGGGATAGTCTGCAAAACAAACATTGCAGATTTCAATATTCTCTACTAAATCATAAATGCAAAATTTTTGGTCACGTATACAAAAATCGTCTTCTGGATACTTATCGTCAAAAGATGTGTTATAGGCAATATATCTGTTGTTAGGACTGAGCTTGACCTTATATTCCGAAGCATGATTTAAAACTTTTAATACATCACCTGTTTTAGAATCCTTTATAAAAATATTCTTATCATCTTCTTCCAGAATAAATTTTGTATCTGAAGCTTGGGGCTCTGGTAAAACCATTTTAGATTTATCAACTTCGATATCGTTTTTTGTATCCAGTACGATTCTATCTCTATATTTATCTCCATATTGTACATATCTTCCGTCTGAACTCCAGACAAATTCCCCCCTTACATAATCACGTTGTTTTTCAAACGAATTTATAACTTTATTGTCCTTTAGCGAAAAAATGATACTGTCATCAGAATAAGTCATAAAAATGTAATTTTCATCCGGACTTATACAAGTTAATTTGTAATATCTAAATTCTTCATCAATTTGTATCTTATAATTTTCTATATGACCATCAAAAGAAATGAAACATTTCCAAAATTCATAATCTTTTTTGTATAAAATACTGAAACCTGTTGAAATGGGGTGAATACAATAATTGTCATACCTACGTATGCCTAGATTTGTTTTTGCTTCACATGTTCCAGATGCTGCACTCCACATGCAAAGACTGCCGTCAGTTCCCAAACCTATTAAGTGTTTTCCGTCCAAAGAATACTGAGCGGAGTTTTCTTCATCCATACAAGGAAATTCTATACAGATTTTTTCTTTTTCTGAGCCAACATCAAATATATGAATATTGTTTTCTTGAACAAATGCATATTGTTTTTCAACAGGATTCCAAATTATTTCATTAATTCTATATAATTGTGCTCCAATATCTCTATGAATTTTATCTCTAAAAATCAAGTTTCCAGATTCAGTATCCCAAATACATAGGTTTTCATTAGATGTCAGAGCCCCAATTTGCTTTCCACCATTAATAAATCTCACTGTGGAAGCCTCTTTGTTATAAGTAAAATTAGCGTTTATGGTATTTAGGATATAACCATTTTTTGTATTCCATATACGTATAGTATTATCATGGCTTGCAGACAGCAAATATTTTCCATCAGGACTCCATTGGACCGAATTAATATCTTGGGTATGCCCTTCAAGGTTTGCAATCTCCAAACCTGTAAAAATATCAAGGATTTTTATATTTTTGCCAACTGTTCCTGCTATATACTTTTCATCTGGGCTAAAGCATTTCGCATTGAATTTTGTAACAAAAGGATGTTTCCTTTTTTCATTTTTCTCTGAAGAAAACTGAAAAACTTTTATCGTGTTTCCACAGATGCCAGCAATTTCCATTTTACAAGGATTCCAACAAATATCGCTTGTTGTTCCTGAGTATTTTCTGATTAAAGAACCTGTATTTAAATTATAAATACTTACAAAATAATCATTATTGATGCCTCCCCAACTATGTTGTTCTTGTGAAATTGCTATGTCTTTGCTGTCATTTGACCAAGAAACATACTTTCCCCTGCATAGCCATTCATATGTAAATGCCCTTATTTTTTCTCCTGTTTCAGCATCCCATATCCAAGTAACATCATATCCGACGCTTGCAATATATTTACCGTTTGGACTATATGCTACGCGAATAGGTTCGTCATAAATTCCATCAGAAAAATGTCCTACCAAAGATTTATACACTTTTCCACTTTGTACATCCCATATTCTTACAGAGCCCTTATTTCCTCCTGCCACGATTCGTTTTCCATCAGGACTGTATGCAATACTCTGAATTTTACCAAAATCAGCAAGAATGCTCTTTACCTCTTCCGTTGTTTCAGCATTAAAAATTCTGATTGCGCTTGTATCATAATCGCTTTCAGCACCTGCTATATATTTTCCATCGGGGCTATATGAAATACATTTTACTACAGCATTAATTGTTTTTATATGTTTACCTGTCTTAACATTCCAAATTTGTATAGAATCTGCACAAGTTGCAATATATTGCCCATCAGGGCTGTATGATATAGAAGAATTTAAAGATTCTGCACATTTCAAAGTCTTTAACAGTTTCCCATCTTGGCTGTTCCAAATTTTTAATGTTCCATCGTCACTTCCGCTCGCAATATATTTTCCGTCGGGACTATATGCAATACTATTTGGTGTGTGACCTTCTAGATATTGCAATTTTGGTTTATCAGAAAAATTTGTTTCATCATCTTCCGCAAGCACAAGCTCACGTGAAGATGACTGTGAAAAGGCAATATTTAAGCTTAAAAATGAAAGAACTGCAATTACAAAATATTTCATTTGTCACTCCTAATATATCAATATATATGGTGTGTTAGGCTCAGATTTTTCTATCTTTAACTCATTCAATTTCTTGATAGCTAAATCAAAATCTTGTTTGGCGGCTTTTTCATAAAATTCTTTTGCTTTTTCAATATCTTGTTTTACACCATGCCCATATTCGTACATGGTTCCAAGATTATATTGTGCAGCACAGTATCCTTGTTCAGCAGCCTTTTCAAACCAATATTTTGCTTTTGTGAAGTTTTGATTTATGCCTTCTCCATAGTAGTACAGCGTTCCTAATTCACATTGAGCTGGGGCATAATCTTGCTCGGCTGCTTTTTGATAGAATTCAAAGGCTTTTTCATAATTCTTTTCTACACCATCGCCGTTATAGTACATACATCCTAAATTGAATTGTGCACAACAATATCCTTGTTCACTTGCTTTTTCAAACCAATATTTTGCTTTTTCATAACTTTTGTTAATGCCTTCGCCTCTACAATACATATTTCCCAAATTGAATTGGGCGTTGAAATGTCCTTGTTTTGCTGACTTTTCGAACCACTTAAATGCTTTTTTGAAATCTTGTGCAACCCCACATCCGTAATAGTACATATATCCCAAATTCTGCTGTGCGATTGGAGATGTTATGTTTGTTGCGTTTTGATAATAAGAAAATGCTTCCGAGTAATTTTGCTTATCGTATGCTTCATTTCCTAATTTTATGTAATCTTCAACTGTTGGTTGTAAACTTTTGTTATCATAGCCTGCAAGATAAACTTCGGTTTCAAGTTCGCTATATTCGCCTGGTTTTTGTTCGTTATCTGTTAGCTTTAGCACTTCTCGGCGAACATCTCTTAAAATAGCAAGAAGTTCTTTCTTTTCTGTCAGACGTTTTGTTAAAACTGGTGTAAATACTCCATCTGTTGCGACATTTCCAGGTTCGGCAGAATATATGATGATAGAATTTTTAGGGCGATTTGTTACTAGACCAAGCCCCCTTGTTGCACTTCTGCTGGAAGAGGGGAGCGGATTGTTTCTGCAAGAATCCAATATGATGATGTTTGTATCTGCACACATTTCTGGCATTAGTTCATCAACGCAGTATGCTCTAAATTCAACTTTTTTTTTATTTGGAATATCTGCATCTGCAGGAATAAGATAGTTTTTTCCGTTTACCTGCACAGCGTGTCCTCCGTAATGAAAAAATCCGATTCCACCTTGTTTTTTCAGCGTTGTTCCAAATCGGTCAATCGCGACGGACATTTCTTCCAAACTAGAATCTTCCAGAATCGTAACCGCAAAATCCAACTGCTCAAGAGTCTTTTTCAGTTCATGAGCTTCTTGTATAGGCGTGGAAAGATTTCTGAAATTTTTATAATTGCTGTTTGCAATCAGCAGGGCGTTTCTTTGCTCTGCAAAAATTGATGCAATTAAGAGAAAATTCAGGAAAATTATAGAAAGAAACTTTCTTGGATCTGGCACTTTTTATCTACTCCGCTGGGCTTGGCAGCACCGTATAGCTCAATGCAAAAGTTCCCGTCTCAATCTCATCATCCGACAAGTCCAGCATCAGCTCTCGGGTAATTGTTGTAATTGTTTTTGGACGATACTGTCTTTCGGAATCTGCATTTGGCAAACCTTCTGGAGATGATGCTGCGTAGATATAAATCGTTTCCATGCCATAAACATTGTCAGCTGGTCTGAAATTCGGAGACCGCCAAGTTTCGCCTGCAGGAATGAATTTTTTGTTTGTGCCTTTTTTATCGAATTTCAGCCAGAACTTTTTTCCCTCCGCGCTGATATTCAAAATTGCAATGTAAGCGTCTTTTTCGGGCGAACCTATCAAAAAATGTACTTTGCTGTCCGGGTAAATGATGTCTGCAATATTGTTTTCGGAATCGAGTAGAGTCGCGACTATCGGAATTGAATTTTCCGGATTCCGCTTAGCCATGGTTTTCTTTGAGTCTTCGATGTCGCTGTAGATTTCTTTTGCCTGCTCCACGTTCTGCGGATACAAAGTTAATTTTCTCTTATTAACTTCGTTCATTGAAATGATAACCTTAGCCGACGAAAAATCCGCACCATCTGATGTTTTTAGGAACAAAAACACTTCGACATTATCTTCAACTTGTTGATAAGTACCACTAATCACGAATTTTTTTTGGAGCATTTTTCTTGTTTTTAATGGAACTCCTCGTGTCGTAGCAATAACAGCTGTCTGTTCTTCTTGTAAAATGTCGCTAGATTGCACAATTGTTAGTCGTGGAATTTGAGGCTGAGAAGCAGCAAGCTTTATTTCATTCTTAATCCAGCCTACGATGCTTCCGCATGAATTTGTGTCCGAATAATTTATAGAAGTGATTACAGTTTCGCCTTTTGAAACCTGTGCGTTCAGCATCGCCGTGTCAAATTTTCTGATTGCGTCAGAAATTGACTGTGAATTTGCCGTAAGACAAAACAAAGCCATACACAAAATAGAAATAAAACTTTTTTTCATAACAAGAGTACCTCGCTTTTATTTATATTTTCCCATGTCATTAGCACGGATAGTTTTTTTTGCTTATTCGGCCTGCTGCTGTGCAAGGTTAAATAATGCCCGAATCTTTGAATTTTCAGATTCTTTTGCATAATCGCAAGGTGTTTTCCCGTCTTTATCAGGAATATTCCTATCTGCACCTGCATTTAAAAGCAGTTCTACGATTTCCGTTTTGCATTTGTCTTTTACGGCCCGAAGTAAAGGTGTTTCTAAATCATCATTCTGCAAATTTACATCTGCACCTGACTCAATCAGTTTTTTTACAAGTTGTATATGGTCTATGAGTAATGCCGTATGCAATGTGGTTCTTGATTTGTAACCTCTTGCATTTACATCAGCACCAGCCGAAATAAGTTTTTCGATGATTGGAATTTCATCGTCATTAATTGGTTGATAATAAATAGCTTCATGCAGCAAAGTTATTTCATGGTTTGGACGCAATTCATATTTATATCTGCGATTTATAACATTTCTTATTTGCTCTTCGGATTCCCAACGTAGAGTAAAAGAAAGTCTGTCTATATCCATTCGTATAACCTGCTTGTGAATCTGGGCGAACAGAATATCTGCCTCTACACTTTCAGCAGTTTGTTCGTTCGCTGTTTTTGTTCTTTCGCAACTTATGAAAAGAAGCATGAAAGTAACAGTAAACCCCATAACAAAACTTTTTTTCATAGTCTACTCCTCACTTTTATTTTTATTTATATTTTCCCGTGGCATTAGCACGGATTATTTTCTTTGTTTTTACAGAATCATCTTTGATGTCAGCAAAAACTCCAACAAAGCCATAATCTTTACATGGCACGAACTCCAAGATGAGATTTGCATCCTTGTATTCGGAATTCCAGATTTCTTTACCAGTGGTCTTGTTCAAGCCAATTAGAAAAGCCGTTCCCCCAAGTCCAGAACTTTCTTTTGCCCCATAAGCTCCAGCAATCACAAGATCGTCAAAGATTTCATTTGTCTTCATTGCGGAAATATAGGAGTATGGATTTTTGTCTTGGAAAAAGATTTGTGTTTCATTCTGACTTAAATTCAGTTTTAGTATGAGAGCAGAAGAGTTCGTCTCAGAAACAGATTCACCCGCAATCAAAATCGAATCGCCACACTTGCAAACAGAGGAAACGAACTGAATTGAATCTTTGAGCGGAATTTCAAGAAGAGAGCCGTCTTTTTCAAGTCGATAAGCAACAGTCGGCAAAGTTTCGCCTTCTTCATTTTGACGGTTACAAAAGAAGTATGTCAGTTTTTCATTCTCATCATAGAAAGGAACTGTCTGAGCAATCGATGAATCAAATTTCTCAGATTTAACAGGAATATTTTCATATCGAATTTTATTTTTCTCGACAAATGCTTTCACAATTACAGGATTCTTTTCAGTCATACCAATAATTAGAAAAGCATTTTTATCACACTTAACCGCAGAATCAAAAGTATAAGCCGAATCAAATTCAACAAAATCAAGCTGTTTGCCCTCACTCGAATATAAGGCAGAAAAAGCTGTCGCTTCATTTTGCCCTACGGAAAAAATGTTTTCATCACAAGTTTTTATATCATAAAGAAAAACGTTGCCATTCTGAATTTCAAGGCGAGTCCGCCATTTTTCCGAGCCGTCATTTTTAAGGCAGACAATTTCCGCCATTCTGAAAGCCGCTCCGTTTTTGTTTTCGCCGACAAAGTTATTTATATAGAAGAAAGAATCACCGTTTTCAGAAGATATGATTTTTTGTACGGAAGATTTCGGTTCAAGCCTCACAGACCACGAATTCTCGCCAATTTTTACGAGCGGGCGGGCATCTTGAAGCGTGACGAAAGTGCCGTCGAAAACGAAGGTGTAGATATATCCGTCAAGTCTTTTAATTTTTCCCAATAAGTCATATTTTTCTTTTTTCGTCTCCAAAAACAAGTGCGTTTTTCCAAGAATTTCACAAGCAACACTTGCATTCGCTTTTATGTACATGTCTTTTTGGCAGTCCAAAGAATTTACACAGCCATTTGTCACGCAAGAAAAATAAGTTCCTATTCCGTTTGATAATTGAAGCGATGAATCAGAATTATTTTTTATCACGATGTATGATTCTCTATCATTTGAAACAGGATTTTTAAGTTTAAGTTCTTTTTGATTGTTTACGATTTGAATTTTCTCTGTTTTTTCATAAAAGATTTTATCGGTAACAGGGATTTTGTATAAAAACTTCTGACCGTCATACATTGCAGAATCATGCAATGGAAATTTATGCAAGATAGAATTCGCAGGGGCAATTTCTTCACCCTCAACTGAAACTACAAAATGCGAATTATTGATTATTTTTGTCTCAAAAGTGTTATCAACAACCTCAACTTTCGGACGAGATGCACATGAAAAAGAGAAAACAATTAAAGCAATAGAAAATAAACTTTGAAATATAAACTTTTTCATTTTACAAATTTAGCCTTGCACGAACGCAAGGCTAACATAAGAACATCTATCTTTAATTACTCATTGAAAAGCTGGATTCTAGCATCTTCAACAAGACTCTTCTGACCAACTTCACGAATGTCATACTGATAGTTTCCGTTCATATCAGTAATAATAAGTTCGTATTTGTAGCCAGGCAGGAAAGTGTATCTTTCAATTGACTTCTTTGTAAAATTATCAAATTCAAGCTGCAAGCCTGTATAAGTCTGACCTGATTCTCCGTTTGTAGACTGAATTTCATATACATCAGTTCTTCCAGACGGTGTAAAACGAATGCCTTTCTGATTTTTTAATGTAGTTTCACCATTTCGGAATTCCAAACCTGAATGAGTATCGTTTTGAAGGCTGATAAACGCAACATCGTAGCCTACACTTGATTTTGAAGGTCCTTCAAATCTCATCGGAGTTATATCGCCACCGACTCGTTCCGGATAAGCTCGTTTTCGGTCAGATTTTCCGGCATTCATTGAAGTTTTTTCGCCTGTTTTCGGGTTTACAAATACAAATTGCGGATAAAAATCATAAGCAAGACCATCATCACGTGGACTCAAATAGATTCTTTTGTTAGTCTGCAAAGGTGGCAACGTTGCAATAATTTCACCCTGGCTTGGATTTCCCTGACGAAGTTCAAGTACGAAATTCTCAGATTCATTGCTGACATATATACAAGTTTGCTGTGCCGTATCAACACCTTTATAAATCGTCAACGCAATTTTATCATCTGCTTGTTTGAGATTGTAAACGACCAAACCTGTATAAATAACATCATCTTCTGTTACAACAGCCTTTCCTTTATAAGTTTCAAAAGTTGCCACACGAATAAGAAGCGAGCCACTTT
Source organism: uncultured Spirochaetaceae bacterium (assembly GCA_902803735.1). Taxonomy (GTDB): domain Bacteria; phylum Spirochaetota; class Spirochaetia; order Treponematales; family Treponemataceae; genus Treponema_D. The sequence continues at coordinate 1,310 of CADCRJ010000375.1, read as the reverse complement.
CTGGGATTCCCTGCAATTTCGACAAATTGAAAGTCCTGTTCTGATTTGCATTAATTCCGCCCAAAACGGCATCCTTCTCAACCTTTCCAACAAAGACAACGACATCTTTTGAAGTCTCATTTGAAATTGACAAAGAGCCTGGTTCACTTTTAAAGCTCACTTCTTTCTTGTTCAAAACAGTCGCACTCGCACTTTTTGTGCTTACGCATCCCAAAATCAATGTCGCAGCTACAACCGCTGCCAACATTCCAATTAACTTTTTCATGTATACCTCCTCGTATTGGATAACACATTCTTATTTAATATCTTGAAGTTATTATTTTATATCAACATCAAAATATTGAAATTTCTTTAGAGTATATTACATCAAGATATTGACGTAAGCAATAATTTTACAACAATATTTTGATATTCTGTTTTTAATATGGGATTCAGAGAACGTTTGCGTGAAGAAATTGAATATCGAGGGCTTTTGGTTAAAGAAATTTCTTCTGCACTTGGTTTGAGTAACAGCACTTTTCTTTCTTACATTGATGCTCGCGGTGTGCTTCCGAACGTTGAGACGGCAGTAAAAATCGCAAAATATCTTGGAGTTACGGTTGAATACCTTGTGGAAAGCGATGAAATTGATTTGTCGCAAAGTCATGATATTCAGGAAAAAACGAATCTCGTGAATGCATACGAAAAACTTTCCGTGCATGACAAGTCCATGCTGGTAAAAATTGCGAAGGCAATGAGCAACTAATTTTTTCTTTATAGACCCGCCAACGGCTTTAAATATATAATCAATTCTATGAGTGCGATAAATAGAAGAAAGATGCCGATTGGTATTCAGGATTTTCAGACAATACGCGAAGACGGCTACATCTATGTGGATAAAACGGCTTTTGTATATGAACTTGCAAATACTGGAAAATCTTATTTTTTGAGTCGGCCACGTCGATTCGGAAAAAGTCTTCTTATCAGCACAATCGAGGCATATTTTTTAGGAAAAAAAGAACTGTTCCGCGGACTCGCCATAGAAAACTTGGAGCAAGAATGGAAAAGCTACCCAGTCTTAAAATTCAGTCTTGCTGGCGGTGAGTTCACAACAGCAGACGGGCTGAAAGAAGTTTTGAAGAACACGCTCCAAAATTTTGAAAAAGATTTCTAGGTCGAATGTCGGGTTTCAAAAAGTAAAATACGCAGAAAGCAGAACAACGGTGAAATCTTGATGATTAATCTTTGTTTGTAGCAAGTAGCTCTGCTAAATATTCGCTATCAGTCAACGCTCTCTTTATGTCAGATTCTCGCCCCTGTGCATACAAATT
>CADCRJ010000374.1 GCA_902803735.1 uncultured Spirochaetaceae bacterium | reverse complement strand
TTTCCAGAAGCATCACGTGTAGCGCAAGCATCACCTACTTTGTATTCAACATCTTTTACAGTTTCATCTGTAACTGCATCGCTGTGGTAAGCATCCCAGAGCTTCTTGAGTTCAGGATTTTCTTTTGCCCATGCAGCAAATTCAGCATTCCAGTCAGCTTCTGCCTTAGCAAATTCAGCCTTCTTAGCAGCAAAATAATCATAAGCTTCTGGAACAACATAGAAGTCTTTATCTTCTGGAAGACCAAGAGTTTTCTTAGCCTGAATAATTCCCTCTGCACCAAGTGGAGCACCGTGAACATCAGCAGTATTCTGCTTTGGAGCACCCTTACCAATAATAGACTTGAGCATGATTAAAGAAGGCTTGTCGCTGCATTTCTTTGCTTCTTCTACAAGCTTTACAATTCCTTCGATATCATACATATCACCTTTAAGAACCTGCCAGCCATAGGCTTCATAGCGTTTTGCGATATCATCAGTGAATGTTATATCTGTGCAACCATCAATAGAAATCTTGTTCTGATCATAGAATACGATGAGTTTACCAAGCTTGAGGTTACCAGCAAGAGAACAAGCTTCAGAAGCAACACCTTCCTGAAGACATCCTTCACCAACGAGAGAATATGTATAGTGATCTACAATCTTGTGTTTTGGAGTATTGAACTTCGCGGCGAGCATAGACTCTGCAACAGCCATACCAACAGCCATTGAAACGCCTTGTCCTAGAGGACCTCCTGTACATTCAACACCGTCTGTATCACCAAACTCTGGGTGACCAGGACACTTAGAACCAACCTGACGGAAGTTCTTAATATCGTCCATACTTACTTTGTATCCAGCCAAGTGGAGGATGCTGTAAAGAAGCATAGAACCATGTCCTGCAGAAAGTACAAAACGGTCTCTGTCTGCCCATTTTGAGTTTGCAGGGTTGTGCTTCATCACTTCGCCATACAAAACAGCAGCTGCTTCTGCAGCTCCAAGAGGAAGACCTGGATGACCAGAATTAGCTTTCTGAATTGCATCCATGGACAAACTACGAATAGACTTCGCGACTGCAGCAATACCTTTCAAATCCATAATAAAACCTCGTATATTTAAATGTGTGAAGAATTCGTTCTCCTCCAAATTCCTCACAAGAATACAATTTTTCTTTTCTATAGTATATTGTAAATTTTCTATTGCACAATAGAAAATTTACTCCGTTTAATTTTTTCAACCGCAGCCAAAAGCTCTGGTTTTATATCCGCAAAATTACACTCCATTCCTTCCAAAGATGACTGAATTATCGAAGCCTCATCCTCAGAAAATTCTTCAGACTCTATAGTACTCAAAATTCGCATGACATGAGTATAAAGCTGAGAAAAAACCGCCAGTTCCTGTTGAGGAAGAAAATCCACATAAGCTTTGTCAAAGTCAAACTCATACAACAAAGATGTAATATCTGAAAACAAAACAAGAGCACGATGCCGTAACGCACCAAAAGCAGAATCAGCAAACCAATTATAATTCTTTCGCAGAATAGCATTTCTATTCATTATATTCAATAAGAAGTATTCTCTGTCAGAATCCGAAATACCGAGACATCTTGGAAGAAGCGTATCTAAAAGCGAAGAAACATCAGTTTTCTTCTCAAACAACAAGTCCTTAAGATATGCATCCACCATAAAATCCTGAAGAGCATATATTGGTAAAAGCCCATCTGGAGAAAATTCAAAATTATACCCGTTCCATTTGCCAACAGCAGGAACCAGCTCATCTCTACGCCAAAGCCTAGTTTCAACACCGAATAATTCTATTGAAACTTTTTTCGTTGATTTTAAGAACTCCTTAAAAGACCCACAGGATATTGTGCAAAGCTTTTTTCTATGCTCGAAAAAAACTAGAGCAAGCTGCTCCTCCATGCAAGAACAAGGACCATGCTTATCAAAACTGTCGAGAAGACACTTTTCAAGCTCCTCATTCCAAGAACCGCGCTCAAGATCAAGCAGGCTCAGCTGATACGGGTCGTCCTTGTGTTCAATAGGAAAAATCTCAACGATTGACCTGTCCCAGTCTATTACATGAGCAAGAATTCTGTCCCCATAAGAAAAACCGTGCTCAAGCAAGGGCTCCAACGAAACTCCCGTAAGCAGAAGCTTTGTCGGAAGCTCAAAATTATTCTCAGGAATATGAAACTTTTCATTCGCAGGATCCGCACCAATATATTGCGGAGAATATTCATCTCCATAAAGAGAGAATAAATCCATTGCTGTCGAGCTATCAGTCTCAAACTCTTTTTTTGGCAAAATACTACCCAAAAACGAGAATTTTATGTCAGCAGGATGCACATCACTATCGACAAAAGGCATACAGCGATCCCCAGCAACGAATACACCCTGATTAAATTCCTGTTTAGTAATAAGAAAGCTAAAAATCTGATTGGTAAAAGCTCCTGCCCGCCCTATGAACATTTTATTTTCCAACGAAAAAACATTTCTGTCTGTTTCTAAATAATCAAGCATCATATTAGCAGAGGCATCTATACCTTTTTTTGAGAAAAAAAGAAGAACGTCCTTTACTGTAAACGGTTCTGTATATTTTCTTATAAAAGTTTGCAAAATATTTTCGTAAGGATATTCCATAACGTCCATAAAAAAAGCCCTTATAAAGAAAATAACGCAAAAAAAACAATATGACAACCAAATGTACAAAAAGCAAAATATTTTATATAAAACAGAGCCATTATGACCCATATAAAATAAAAAAAAAGAAAGAATGAATCATTTTTACTTTCTTAAATCGAATGTCGATTAAAAAAATGAAATACGCAGAAACGAAGTTTTTGAAACTTCGTTTCAGTCAAAATGCGACATTCGCCCTACTACCACTAAGAAGATTTGCACCTTCTATTACCCACAAAGAATTTTTTTGATGACTCAAGACTTTTTAAAACAAAATTAAAAAAGTTGGCACAAGTATTGCTATATAAAAAGTGTCTGATAAAGACAAAAAAATAAACAAATAATTTGGAGGCATAATATGAATGCATTATCACTTTTTAACGACTGGCTTAGAAACGACTGCTATGGAGCATCTTCAGAAATGTTTGCTCCGAATGTTGACGTTCGGGAACTGAAAGACTCTTACATTGTTGAGATGGATCTTCCAGGACGTTCTGAAAAAGATGTTTCAATTGAACTGAATGACAAAGTTCTTTCAATTTCTTCTATAAAAAATGCTACAGAAGATGATTCAGAAAGAACAGAAGATAACGATCCTGTCTACTTATTGAAAGAACGACACGTGGCAGAGTTCAGGCGTTCATTCTCAATGCCAAAGGATATTGACGAGGAAAAGATTTCTGCGGAATTCAAAAACGGAGTTCTTACGGTAACAATTCCAAGGAAACCAGAGTCACAACCACGCAGAATAGCAATTAACGCAGTAAGTGCTGCCTAAAATCTAAAAAGGCGGTTCACAAAGAAGCCAAAGACTTCTGTGAACCGCCTTTTTTTGTTTTTAAAGTTAACTCAAAAGAAAAACTAAAACAAACAGACAAAAAAACCGCCCTTGTAAAAAGGACGGTGTGAAGCATATAAATTATGCCTACTCTGAAGACTCTGCAGCAGGAGCAGCAGCTTTAGCAGCTCTAGCCTCTTTGCGTGCAATGTTTTTCAATGTTGCATTGCAGATTTTGCAAACCTTCACTGTGTTTCCATCAATTTCTTTTTCGTAAAGAACCTTTACATTCTCTTTTCCGCAACGCGGACATTTTCCACGACCGTGATGAGCTTCACCACGAATTCCTGTACCTCTATGTGACTTAGACATATATCAGCACTCCTTATTTTTCTGCATCAGATGCAGTTGCTGCTTTTTTAGAAGAAGTTTTCTTTGTCTTCTCAGACTCATCTTTTGTTGGCAACTTATAGTCTACCAATTCAAGGATAACTACATCAGCAGCATCACCCTGACGGAATCCGAGCTTCAAGATACGTGTGTATCCACCATTTCGCTCCTTCATGCGAGGACCGATTTCTGTGAACAATTTATTAAGGATTTTCTCATCCTGAATAAATTTTGCAGCAACACGGCGGTTGTGAACAGAATCAACCTTACCGCGAGTAATCAATTTCTCAGCTGCTCTACGAACTTCTTTTGCTTTTGCACTAGTCGTAGTAATACGCTCAAATCTAAAAAGCGAAGTCACCATATTGCGTGACATTGCTCGTCTATGAGCTGATGTACGAGAAAGCGGATTAAAACCTGACTTATGATTCATTGGATTCTTCCTTCTGCGTTGGCTTTGTTAAATTAACAGAATTCTTTAGATGGCTGTAATCAGTCATACCAAGATTAAGATTCCACTCCAAGAGCTTCTCTTTGATCTCGGTCAAACTTTTCTTTCCAAAATTGCGAGTCTTCGCAATATCATCTTCTGTCTTTCTTGTTAACTCACCAATAGTTCTAATATTGGCATTTTTCAGACAATTTGATGAACGAACAGAAAGTTCAAGCTCTTCTACAGGAGTATTGAGCAACTGTCTGATTTTTTCATCATCTTCGTCTAAATCATCATTTCCTAACATATCGCTATCATTAAAGTTTACAAAAATTGAGAAATGATCCTTTGCAATTTTTGCAGCTTCTGCTAGCGCATCTTCCGGTGTTATTGTACCATCTGTCCAAATTTCAAGACAAAGTTTGTCGTAGTCATTTCTTTGTCCAACTCGGCATGGCTCAATAAGATACTTTACTTTTTTTACAGGCGAGAATATTGCATCCATTGGAATTGTACCAACAACTTCAATATAATGCTCATTCACTTCTGCAGGAACATAACCTCTTCCCAAATCAACCTGAATTTCAAATTCAACATGGGCATTCTCCATCATTGTAAAGATAGTTTCACCCTTTGAAAGAACCTCAAGCTGACCTTCTTTGTTAAAGTCGTCACTTGTTACAGTACCTGGACCTTTAAATTCAAACAGAAGAGTATCCTGCTCCATTTCCTCTGGCAATTTCAAGCGCAATAATTTCAAGCTGTTCAAAATTTCCAATGTATCTTCACTTACATTAGGAATAGCTTCAAATTCACTAGAGATTACGTGAGGCACTTCATCTTCATTATAAGATGTAATTCTTACAGATGAGATTGCATACCCCTGAATAGAAGAAAGCAAAACACGACGGAGTGTATTTCCTATCGTAGTTCCAAAACCTGTTTCAAATGGATAAGCAGTAAACTTACCATAGTTAGGATTTGTTTCAAGATGTTCGAATGTAACGCTTTTTGGTTTTTTAAACCCTTTAAGCAGATTTTTGCGAGCCATCTGAACTCCTTTTTTATGAATTGTTAGACCTACTAGGTCCATTTATACAATATGCACTATTAAATGTATAATACACATTAAATAGCACTCCCAGCAGAAATTTTCTAGTTAAACACAAAATAAAATTTCCGCTGGCGGATAACTACATACGGCGTGTTTTTCTTGGACGACATCCATTGTGTGGAATAGGAGTAATATCAGAAATTGACTTTACTTTCAACCCCAATGCACCAAGAGAACGAACTGCATTTTCACGACCAACACCAGGTCCTTTTACAAAAACGTGCACTTCTCTCAAACCATAGCTTACAGCCTTCTGTACAGCTGATTCAGCAACAGTCTGTGCTGCAAATGGAGTTGATTTTTTTGCGCCTCTGAATCCCAATCCACCGGAAGAAGCCCAAGAAAGAGCATTACCTTTCATATCAGTAATAGTTACTATTGTATTATTAAAGGTTGCCTGAATATAGACATTACCTTCATATACACTCTTCTTCTCTTTTCTTTTTTTTACGGTAGCCATTTATTCAATCCTCCGATTAGACAGCCTTCTTCTTATTAGCGACAGTCTTCTTCTTACCTTTTCTTGTTCGAGAATTAGTACGAGTTCGCTGTCCACGAACAGGCAAGCCCTTTCTATGTCGAAGACCACGATAGCATCCAATATCCATAAGACGCTTAATATTGAGACCAATTTCACTTCTCAAATGACCTTCAACTTTGTACTCTGTATCAATAAGAGTACGCAATTTAGCCTGCTCATCCTGATCCAAATCATTCATCATTTTGTTAGGATCAATTTTTGTTTTTTCACAAATTGTCTTTGCTGAAGAGCGACCAATACCATAGATATAGGTCAATGCAACAACAACATGCTTATTTGGAAGATCAACACCCGCAATTCGAGCCATCTGTTACTCCTTAACCCTGTCTTTGCTTGTGCTTTGGATTTACACAAATAATACGGATAATTCCGTTTCTTTTAATAACCTTACACTTATCGCAAATGGGCTTTACACTGGTTCGTACCTTCATAAAAGTCCCCCTAGATAAAAAATTAAGAACTCAAATCAAAGCAACTCGCAATGAGATACAATTCGAGTTCTTTATTCTATCACAAATCAATATTCTTATCCTATAAAAAAAACAAAAAATTATTTCTTTTAAAGATTTCTAGATTGGATTCTACCTTTTTTAAGCAATCCATCTGAATGATGCATTTTCAATAACGCCTCAATCTGGCTCATCGTATCAAGATCTACACCGACCAAAATCAAAAGTGATGTACCACCCATCAACATTGAGATTGCCTGAGGGAATCCAAACAAGTTCTGAATAATTGTCGGAAGAACAGCAATCACAGCCAAATATAGGGAACCTGGCAAAACCAATCTGTTCAAAACCTTTTGCAAGTAAGATTCTGTATTCTCTGTTCTAATCCCTGGAATCGAACCGCCGTTTTCACGAATATTTTTTGCAATTTCTGTAGGATTCAATGTTACTTGAGTATAGAAATATGCAAAGAAAACAATCAGCAAAACCAAGAGAATATTGTACCACCATCCTGTAGGTGTCAAAATAGCAGACAACCGTGCAATCCAACGAGCAGAATTTTCTCCACTTCCAAGACTGGAAACAATCTGCAACGGGAATGTAAGAAATGATGATGCAAAGATTACTGGGATAACCCCAGACGGATTAATTTTGAAAGGAATGTAGGTATTCTGGCTGCCATACATTTTCCGACCAACTACACGCTTTGCATAATTTACTCGAATTTTTCGTTCACCTCGCTGTTCAAAAACAACAAGTCCGATAATTCCAACAAACATAACGAGAACAATAATTACAAATACAGGGTTAAGATTGCTATCAGGATCAACAACCCTGTTACGAAGCTCGATAACAGCATGTGGCAAACGGGCAACGATACCAGCAAAGATAAGCATTGAGATTCCGTTACCAATACCGTGTGCAGTAATCTGATCACCGAGCCAAACTGTAATCATTGCACCTGTAGTTACAGTGAGCATTGCAAGCAGTTTAAATGCAAGCGGATTCGACATAACAATAGCTGAAGCACCGTTATATTGAATGCTGCTTGCATATACAGTCACAGCCATAGACTGAATAAGACAAACAAAAACTGTTCCTACTCTAGTCCAAGCTGCGACTTTGCGCTGACCACCATCTTCCTGAGCAATACGCTTCAGAGAAGGGAAGATAATCAACGCAAGCTGCAAAATAATCTGTGTTGATACATAAGGCATAACACCAAGCATAAACACAGAAAAATTAGAGAATGCACCACCGGCAAAAAAGTCCATATAGCTGGCAAAAGCGTTTTTATTCTTAGATGCAAGGTCTCCAAAATAACCAAGCAAAACGCTTGCATCAATGCCAGGGATTGTCAGAACACAACCCAAGCGAAAAACGACAAGAATTACAAAAGTAAAGAATATTCTTTCACGAAGTTCTTTAATTTTGAAAATATTAACAACTGGATTATTTGCCATGTGAATCCTCTATCCTAGTTAGCTTTATCAGAAGAAGCTTCTGAAACTACTACAGATCCACCCGCTTTTTCGATTTTAGCTTTAGCCGAAGCAGAAACTTTATCTACTTTAACGGTAAGAGATTTTGTCAATTCGCCATCTCCCAAGATCTTAATACCAAGCTTCTTTGATTTAACCAACCCTTTTTCAACCAAAGTCTCTCTTGTTACTGTATCGCCTGAAGAGAATTTTCTCTCAAGGTCTTTTACATTGAAACAAAGATACTCTTTTCTGAAAGGATAGTTAGAGAAACCACGATGTGCAATACGCCTATAAAGAGGCATCTGTCCACCTTCAAAACCTACATAAGGAACAGCTGATCCAGAGCGTGACTGCTGACCTTTGTTACCTTTACCAGCAGTTGTTCCAAGACCTGAAGAAGAACCACGGCCTACTCTCTTAGGCTTTTTATTAGCACCCTCAGGTGCAGTCAAAATGAAATCTGCCATTAGTTAGCTTCCTCTACTTTTACAAGATGTGACACAGCTTCAACCATACCACGAAGGCTTGGTGAATCCTCATGGATTACAAAAGAATTAATTCTTTTCAATCCAAGGCTACGAACTGTTGCTTTTTTTTCTGGTTTCTGACCAATTACACTTCTTACCAAAGTTACTTTAATTTTAGCCATAATTAACCCCACAAATCCTGAATCGCTTTACCACGATTTGCTGCAACAAGTTTCGCATCCATAAGCTGAGACAATGCATCAAAAGTTGCACGTACAACGTTTACTGGACTAGAAGAACCCAAAGACTTAGAAATAACATCTGTAGCACCAATTGCATCCATTACGGCGCGAACTGTACCACCAGCGATAATTCCAGTTCCAGGGCAAGCAGGTTTCAACAAAATAGAAGAGCTCTTGTAATTTCCAAGCATCTCGTGTGGCAATGTACCATTCTTAACAGGAACAAATACCAAATTACGTTTTGCTCTATCAACACTCTTTCTAATAGCCTCAGAAACATCATTTGCTTTTCCGAAACCAAAACCTACATGGCCTTTTCCGTCACCGACAACAGTCAATGCGGAGAAAGACATTCTGCGTCCACCTTTTACAGTTTTTGCAGTACGATTCAGACGAACAAGTTTCTCAACGAATTCTTTCTGATCTTTTTCTTTATCAAATTTATTCTGGCGTTCCATAGACTCTCCTAGAAAATGATACCTGCGCTGCGGGTTCCATCAGCAAGTGCCTTTACAACGCCGTGATAAAGATAACCATTGCGGTCAAAAACAACTGTCGTTATTTTCTTATCCTGAAGACGTTTTCCAAAAGCTTCACCAAGTTTTGCTGCACCTTCTGTAGTTGGCTTCAAATCAGCAAATTCTTTCTCCAATGTAGAGATTGATGCGAGAGTTTTTCCCTCGTCATCATTTATAACCTGTACAAAGAGATTTTTGTTACTACGAGTAACAGTCATTCTTGGTCGCTCTGCAGTACCATAAATCGATTTACGAATGTGAACCTTACGATGCAGTCTTCTTCTTGTTTTGTCATCTAATTTCTTAAACATGCCTACACCCTATTTTACACCAGTCTTACCAACCTTGCGGCGGATAACTTCAGTTTCATACCGAATACCTTTACCTTTGTAAGGCTCTGGCATACGGAGCTTTCTAATCTGAGCACTAAATTCACCAACAAGTTTCTTGCTAATTCCAGAAATAGTAACTTTACCCTGGGCATCTGCTGTAACAGTAATTCCTTCTGGAATAACTGCAATAAAATCAGAAGAATAACCAAGATTCATTACAAGCATTTTACCCTGAACTTCTGCACGGTAACCAACACCTGTAATAATAAGCACTTTAGAGAAACCTTCAGTAACTCCAACAACCATGTTATGAATCAAGTTTCTATACAAACCATGAGCTGCATTTGCATTCTTTGAATCATTTACTGGTTTTACAGTCAAAGTGCCGTCTTTTACTTCCACAGTAACCAAATCGTTGATTTTTTCGCTTAATTCGCCCTTCGGCCCTTTTACAGAAACCAAATTTGGATTTACTGTAACAGTAACTCCCGCAGGTATAGTAACCGGGAGTTTTCCAATTTTAGACATTGTTTTCTCCTATTACCAAACTTTACAAATTAATTCGCCACCAACTAATTTCTCTGCTGCTTTTTTACCAGTAGTAACACCTGCAGAAGTAGAAACTATCAAAGTACCGTAACCATTGTATACACGTGGCAAATCTTTATAACCAGAATATACACGGCGTCCAGGTTTTGAGATTTTCTCAATACCATGGATAACGGACTCGTTAACATCATCATACTTCAAGAAGATACGAATGATATTCTTATTATCTTCCTGAATTTTCTTGAAATTCTTAATATATCCTTCTGTTTTAAGGATTTTAACAATCTCAAGCTTCAATTTTGAAACAGGTACATCCACCTTTTCATGGCGAGCATGAACAGCGTTACGAACCTTTGTCAGCATATCTGCAATTGGGTCTGATACACTCATTTCTAATCTCCTACCACTACCAGCTGGATTTTGTTACACCAGGCAACAAGCCTTCACTTGCCAATTTACGGAAACAAAGACGACACATCTTAAACTTACGCAAATATCCACGCGGACGACCGCAAATCTGACAACGATTATATTCTCTAGTCTTGAACTTTGGCTTGCGGTTTGCCTTAATAATCAATGATTTCTTAGCCATGATTCCTCACTACTTTCTGAACGGCATGTTGAACTTAGTAAGAAGTGCCTTAGCCTCAGCATCAGTTCTTGCACTTGTTACAATAGAAATATTCATACCAGCAATCTTAGTGATTTTATCAAAGTCGATTTCTGGGAAAATAATCTGTTCAGTAATACCAAGGGAGAAATTTCCATGTCCATCAAAGCCAGTAGCTTTAATTCCACGGAAATCCTTTACACGAGGCAAAGCAACATTGATAAGACGATCCAAGAATTCGTACATAATGTTTCCGCGCAATGTTACCATTACACCAACTTCATTTCCTTCACGGAGTTTGAAGTTTGCAATACTTTTTCTCGCTCTTGTTTTTACAGCGTGCTGACCAGTTATCTGGGAAATATCAGCTACTGCAGCATCAAGAAGTTTCTTATTAGTAAGTGCTTCACCAATACCCATACTTACTACAACTTTTTTTATAGCAGGTACTTGCATTACCGAAGTATAACCAAGCTCTTTGAAAAGTTCAGGAGCAATAGTTTCTTTATAGACTTTCTTAAGCCGTGGTACGTAATTATCCATTACAGAGCTTCTCCACATTTACGGCATACACGAATTTTCTTCTCGCCGTCAATTTTATAACCAGCTCTTGTAGGACCGCATTTTTTGCAAACAAGAGCAACATTAGAAATATGCAATGGAGCTTCAACCTCAACAATACCACCCTGGTCCTGCTGAGATCTCTTTTTCATTGCTTTCTTTACAATATTAATTCCAGATACAATAACTGCATCTTTTTTAGTAAGAACACGAACAACAGTTCCTCTCTTACCTTTATCTTTGCCTGCAATTACCTGTACAGAATCGTCCTTATGGATTTTGAATTTTTTATTCATAATTCAATACTCCTTACAGAACTTCCGGTGCAAGTGATACAATCTTCATATAATCCATATCACGAAGTTCACGTGCAACAGGTCCGAAAATACGTTTTCCTTTAGGATTCTTATCGCCATCAACGATAACGCAAGCATTATCATCGAAACGGATATAAGTTCCATCTGGACGGCGGTATTCTTTTGCAACGCGAACGATAACCGCCTTTTCTACTGAACCTTCTTTTATAGTAGATGTTGGAATAGCTTCCTTAACAGCTACAACTACAATATCACCGATTCCGGCATATCGGCGGTGTGAACCACCGAGAACCTTGATTACTTGAACAAGTTTAGCACCGGAGTTATCGGCAACAACCATTTTTGATTGCATCTGAAGCATATTAAAAACTCCTTGGGACTATCTTGCCCGTTCAACGATTTCGGCTAGTCTCCAGCACTTATCTTTGCTGATTGGACTACATTCAACAATTCGAACTGTGTCTCCTACATGAGCTTCGTTCTTTTCGTCGTGTGCCTTACACTTTTTTGTGCGAGTCACATACTTTTTATAAAGGGTATCCATTCTTTTTGTATCGATAGAAACAACGATTGTTTTATCCATCTTGTCGCTTGTAACGATTCCAACAAAAGAACGTTTACCACCCTTTGTTTTAACCTGTTCTGCCACGGGTCAGCTCCTATTTGTTTTCTCCGGCGAGTTCTTTTGCACGGATGAAAGTGTTCAAGCGTGCAATGTCGCGACGCATCTCACGCTTCTGCATAGGGTTATCTACATGACCGATTACCATCTGGAATCGGAAATCCATGTATTTCTGTTTAAGTTCATTTCGCTGTGAAACCAACTCTGCGTAAGAGAGCTCTTTGAAATTCTTCTTAGATTTTTTCTTATCAGCCATTTCTTACTCCTTAATCTTTTGTTGGTTTCAAAGCAATTTTTGTTTTAATTGGAAGTTTGCTAGCTGCAAGAGTCAATGCCTGCTCTGCAAGTTTTACATCAATTCCACCAACTTCAAACAAAATGACACCCGGCTTTATTACAGCTGCCCAGAACTCAGGAGCACCTTTTCCCTTACCCATACGAGTATCAGCAGGTTTTTTGGAAATAGGCTTGTCTGGGAATACACGAAGCCAAACATTTCCTTTGCGCTCCAATTTACGGTTGATTGCAACACGAGCAGCTTCGATATGCTTTGCGCTGAGCCATACTGGCTCCAAAGCAACAAGTGCGATATCACCAAAATCTATGGTGTTAGCACGAGTAGCACAGCCTTTAATTCTACCGCGCTGTACTTTACGGTGAATAACTCTTTTAGGACTAAGCATTTATGTTACTCCTTTGAGGCACTTGGAGCACGAACAGATTTTTTGTTCTTAGAAGCACCCTCAGTTCCCTGAGAACGTTCGTGACGAGGTCTGCGTGTAGCAACCTGTCCAGCTTCCTCATTCTGCTCACGACCATAATTCATGCCATTGTAAACCCATACTTTTACACCAATTTTTCCATAAGAAGTATGAGCTTCAAACGTACCATAATCAATATCAGCACGAAGAGTATGAAGAGGAACACGTCCGTCTTTTATCTCTTCGCTACGTCTCATTTCAGCACCGCCCAAGCGACCAGACAAGCGAACCTTGATTCCCTGTGCTCCGCCTTTCATAGCGTTTGCAGTAGCCTGTTTCAAAGCCTTTCTGAAAGAGCCTCTTCCTGCAAGCTGACGACCAACATTCTGAGCAATCAAAGATGCATTGATATCAGCACGTTTGATCTCTTTAATTTTGATCTGAACTTTTTTTGTCAGCTTAGACTGTATCTCAGCACTAATTTTTTCGATATTAGCACCTTTTACACCAATAATCACACCAGGACGAGCTGTATGAATAACAATTGTTACTCTCTGAGGATGGCGAACAATTTCGATTTCAGCGATATCAGCATTCTGGCACTCTGGCAATTCTTTTACCATGTTGCGGATTTTCAAATCCTCAAGAACGAGGTCTGCATACTCACGAGGACCTGCATACCATCTTGACTGCCATGTTTTGTTAATACCAAGACGCAAACCGATTGGATTTACTTTCTGACCCACTTTATTCCCCCGTCTTCTCGTCAACAACGACTGTAATGTGACACATACGCTTCAAGAGCTGATCTGCACGTCCACGAGCGCGGAACCAAACTCTCTTCAATCTTGGACCTTCGTCAATACGAATTTCCTTAATTACAAGCATATCCTCATCAAGTTTGTTATTCACATACAAAGCGTTTGCAACAGCTGACTTCAAAGTTCCTTTTATCAACCGAGCACCCTTCTGAGGCATATTTTCCAAAATAGCCATTGCTTCTGAACAAGACTTTCTGTTTATAGCATGAGCTACAGGTCTAACCTTTGTAGGTGATGCTATAAGAAACTTTGTAGTGGCTACATAACCTTTCTTTTCAGCCATAATATCCACCCTTATTTACCAGCTTTTTTGTCTGTACCGCCATGGCCCTTGAATGTTCTTGTTGGAGAGAACTCTCCAAGCTTATGACCAACCAAGTTTTCTGTAACATAAACAGGAACCCATGACTTTCCATTATAAACTGAAATAGTGTTTCCAACCATTTCAGGGATAATTGTAGAGCAACGAGAATATGTTTTAATCATCTTCTTGTCAGACTCTTTATTCATTTCCATGACCTTTTTATAGAGGCTTTTTTCAATAAAAGGTCCTTTTTTTACTGATCTTGACACAGTTAACTCCTATGCACTACTTCTTGCGGCGAGATACGATAAACCGACTTGAAGTCTTGCGCTTGTTACGAGTCTTATAACCACGACAAGGCTGACCCCATGGTGTAACAGGAACGTGACCCTTACCAGCACCTTCACCACCACCAAGTGGATGATCAACAGGGTTCATTGCCATACCACGAACAGTCGGACGAATACCGAGCCATCTTTTGCGACCAGCTTTTCCAAGCTGTGTATTCATGCGCTCTTCATTACCAACAACGCCGATTGTTGCATAGCAACGACCAAGAATACGGCGTGTCTCACTTGATGGGAGACGAACGATTACGTAATCACCGTCTTTTGCAGCGACCAAAGCACCAGCTCCAGCGGAACGAACCAACTGACCACCACGACCAAGTGTCAACTCAATATTATGAACAGTAAAACCAACTGGAATAGCATTCAATGGGAGTGCATTTCCAACAGTTGGAGCCGCATTCTCACCAGCCATAATTTTCTGTCCAACTACCAAGCCTTTAGGAGCGATGATATATCTCTTCTCTCCATCAGCATAGTAAATAAGCGCAATGTTTGCACTTCTATTTGGATCATATTCTATAGTTTTTACAGTACCCGGAATTCCATGTTTATTGCGTTTGAAATCAATCTCACGGTAGCGTCTTTTATGACCACCACCCTGATGTCGAACAGAAATTCTTCCACCCGCACCACGGCCACCGTTTGATTTCATGCCTGAAACTAATGATTTTTCGGGTTTATCGGTTGTAAGTTCATCTCTTACCAAATCAATACGGGTACGAGTACCAGCTGAATATGGTTTAAAAACTTTAAGAGCCATCAGATTCCCCTTAATTTAGAAGGATTATATACCTTCAAATACCTTAATGTTTTCCCCTGGTGCAAGGCGTACAATTGCCTTTTTCCAGCTTGCTGTCTTACCAATAGCTCCTCTAACACGCTTTACCTGACCACGAACATTCATGGTTGTGCAAGAAAGAACTTTTACATTAAACAGCTTAGCAACAGCATCTTTTATCTGATATTTTGTTGCGTCTTTAGCAACTTTGAAAACATACTTTCCACCCTCACGAAGAGATGTAGATTTCTCAGACAAAATAGGCTCAATTATGACATCAGACAAATTATTCATTATTTAGCCTCCTCTGTTGCATTGTAAAACTCAGAAAGATTTTTAGCAGCAGTTTCAAGCATAACTACTTTTCTTCCATAGAAAAGGTCATGTGCACGCAATCTGTTGTAAGCGAGGAATGTAACATTTGGAAGGTTTCTTCCAGCCTGTCTAATTTTTCCATCATCATCTTTCAAAATGACAACTGTACGCTCATTTACATTAAGATTACCAAGAATCTTTACTAAATCTTTTGTTTTTCCACTTTCAACAGTAAAATCTTCGACGACAACAAGTCTGTCACTCTGAGCCTGAAGACTCAAAATTGATTTCATTGCAAGGCGTTTTGCCTTTTTAGGAATTGCATAGCTGAAATCACGTGGTTTTGGTCCAAAAATTGTACCGCCTCCCCTTGTGATAGGAGATTTTTTATCACCACGACGAGCATGACCAGTACCCTTCTGCTTATAAGGCTTGGCATTGCTACCATGGACTTCAGCGCGAGTTTTCGTACATGCCGTTCCAACGCGTTTATTTGCTAATTCATTTGTGATGGCATAATAAATAACATCTTCATTTACTGGAAGACCAAAAACTGCATCATCAAGCATGATTGAATGTGTTTCTTTACCATCGATTGAATAGACTTTCTTTTCCATCTTATTCCTCGACCTTATTTCTTAACAGCGGACTTGATGATCAACGTAGAATCTTTATGTCCAGGTACAGCTCCACGAACCATAATAACATTCAAATCTGAATCAAGTTTTACAATCTTCAGATTCTGAACTGTAACTCTTTCAAAACCCATACGCCCTGGCATCTTAACATTTTTCAAACAATGTCCAGGAGTTGTACAATTTCCTGTACCACCAGCCTCTCGATGAAATTTAGAACCATGAGAAGCACGACCACCATGGAATCCCCAGCGTTTCATAACGCCCTGGAAGCCCTTACCTTTTGAAGTTGCAGTAACATCAACAAATGATGTTTTTTCAAACAATTCCAGACCGATCTGGTCTCCAATAGCAACTTCTTTCTCAAAATCTCTGAATTCTTTCAGATGACGTTTCGGAGCAACATTTTCTGGGAACTGACCTTTATATGCTTTGTTCACTTTTGAAGGTTTCAAATCTTCAAGACCGAGAACAACTGCATCATAGCCGTTCGCATCTTTTGTTTTTGTTGCGACAACTGTATTTGGTTCAACATGGATCACGGTTACTGGAATCAGATTACCGTTTTCATCAAATACCTGTGTCATTCCGACTTTCTTAGCAATCAGACCTTTCATTCTGACTATTCTCCTTTGGTCGCCATCCCTGATCCAAGGGACCGTTACCTTTTATTTTGTAAGCGAGTTTATAAACCCGACTTACTGTTTAATTTCTACATCAACACCTGCAGGCAATTCAAGCTTCATCAAAGAATCCATAACGTCTGATGAAGGCTCGATAATATCAATCAAGCGTTTATGCGTTCTCATCTCGAACTGTTCGCGAGATTTCTTATTTACGTGTGGTGAACGCAAAACAGTAATTTTATTAATTCTTGTCGGAAGTGGGATAGGTCCAGAAACCTTTGCCCCTGCCTTCTGAACAGTCTGCACGATGGCTCTTGCGCTCTGATCAATCAGTTCCACATCAAAAGCACGAAGTCTAACGCGAATCTTTCCGTTAGCCATTTATTCCTCCAAATGAGCAACAACAGCTGGCAGAATACCAGCTGCCGTGTTCACTTCAAAAACTATTCAATAATCTTTACAACCTGTCCAGAAGCGATTGTGTGACCGCCTTCACGGATAGCAAGTTTAAGACCCTCGTCCATAGCGATTGGGTGGATAAGCTCACCAATGATCTTTGTGTTGTCGCCTGGTTTTACCATG
>CADCRJ010000373.1 GCA_902803735.1 uncultured Spirochaetaceae bacterium | reverse complement strand
CGGGACATAAGAAGAAAATACAACGAGTGCCTTGTAAAAGAGATTCCAAACAACAATTATGCTGAAAATGAATCTACACTAATAGAAAGAATTGATGCAGAAATAATGAACAAAAATCTTGTGAAGGTCTTGAAAAGCCTTTCCCCGCTGGATAAAAAAATTTGCGATGAGCTTTCAGAAGGAAAAAAGCAGAATGAAATACAAATTCAAAATCCCGAAACTGGCAATTTGTATTCTGCAAGTTACATTTGCAAACGCATCAAGTCCATTCGTTCTGTAATGTTGCGATATGGATTGGAGGAATTTTAGAAAGTCTTTGAGTTTTCTTTGTGTTTGTCGATGCATGGGCGAGTAAATTCTGCCGAAAATTCCTATTATCCGTTAACAAACAGAATTTCAGAATCTATAATAAGTTATTCTTTCGTACATATTTATTCTTTGTTTGAATTTTAATAATAATTCCTAGAAAACAATCCAAAATTTATGTTTAGTTTATATTTTATTCTTAATGGAGAAAAATTAAGATTCCATTGATTTCAAGACGCCGAACAAAAAGCGATGTGGCTGAAGAATCTCAGAATGAGTCGGGTAACTCTCAGCAGTTGGAACTTGACCTTCAACCTGAATCCTATGTGAGCGAGCAGACTGTGCAGCCGGCGGATTCTGTTGGTGCGGAGACTCAGCAATCTCCTTCAGGTGAGGCTCCGGCAGTGCAGTCGGATGCAAACTTTACGGAAAATGCCGAATCATCTGCAAATAATGAAAATACCGAAGAAAAACCTGCAAGAGTCGTTGTAAGACGTGGAAGAAGGGCTGTGCCAAAAGCTGATAAGATTCAGCAGGAAAATCCTTCTGATGGCGCTTTGAATGGGATGAAGAAAAGAACGAGATAAACCGAAAAAAGCATGGCTTCGGATTCGAGGAAATAACGGATGTGTTCGATGATCCGTATTTTCTTGTCCGATATGACAGAAATCATTCTGTCGATGAAGAACGATGGAATGGAATCGGCTGTATAAACGGTCTTTTGGTTCTTGTAACAACTCTTACGGAACGGGAACGAACAAGAATTATTTCTGCCCAAAGAGCAGATAATGATTTGAAGGAGGTCTATTATGATTACGTCAAAAAAATTAACGGCTGAACGAATTGCAGAAATTGAGAAAGTTCCAATTACTTATGATGAAGATTCTCCAAAATTCTCAAAAGAGGAATTGCAGGAATTTGTTCCGTATCATAAAGAATATTTTGACATTACTCCAAAAAAAGTATTGATTTCATTAAAAGTTGACGCAGACATTCTTGCAATAATGAAAGCAACAGGTAAAGGCTATCAGACAAGGATTAACAAGTGTCTTAGAGAAGCCGTACTCGAAGGTAAATTTTAACTTAGCTCGAAGTTCAAAACCACAAATCTGTCAAGCCGGTTTGTGGTTTACTGAATCAAGTCAAGAATATCCAAACATTCGACATCTTGCTTTACGGAAAAAACGCCGCCTTTTTCAAGAATAAATGTTGGCATACCTGAAGTAAAGATTTTTTTCCATACAGGAGTAAAAACCTTGTAACCCTGCCAATCAGATACGACTAATTCAACAGACTGACAGCCCAATTCTTCTTTTTCTGCAAACTCAAACGCCTTCAACTCTTCATCTGTCATTTATGATTCACCTTTTCAGCATTTAGGCAAGACTGATATAAATTTTCTACAACGCCAGATTCTTCCAAACTGCACGCTTTCAGTGAGTTTATCATATGTGCAAAAATTGTATCATCAACCATTTCAATTGGTTCTGGAAAATGTTTTGCGCCATTTGCCAGATACATTTCTTTTGTTACATAAGCAATAGCGTCTATTATGCAATCCCAAGCGTTTCTTTTTCTTTCATCGCTTTCCATTTCTTGAAAAATGGTAAATCCATTGTTCTCATTGTCCAGAAAATCATACAAGATTTCGCCATTTCCGTTTTCTGTTTGCACAAATGCCAATGCGATTTCGATTGCGTTATCAATCAAAGCTACTGTTTCACTATCCTCAATATAGCGAGTAGCTCTTTCTGCTAATTTTATGGCAAATAGGCATTTATTCTTTTTGTTCAGCTTGCAGACTTCCATTTATTTCTTGCTCTCGACAAGTTTTTTGTATTCTGGATTTTCGGCTTCTGTTGAAGTTTATTTCTTGTGGTTCATAACTCACCAGTAAAATCAGCACAGCCAATGTATTCTAATTTTCCATCGGTCAAAATATTTCCTGTGTATTCAAAATTGTATAACAGGACAATACAGTTATAATTGAGTTTTTTATGTTCTAACATTTTCTTGAATTGCGGAATGATTTCATAATCCCAAGAAAATCCTTCAAAAAGGGATTCCATATCAGGCATTTGGTCTGAAAGAAAATCTGTTTCTATGCCGTCAAAATCATATTTTTCGATTTTATAATTTTTTTGAAATTCTGATAATTTTTGATTTCCCTGCTCATCGTATGAGATATTTACATAATTCTCGAATTTATCAGGATTTTCAAAGACCCCCAACCATAAAGACACTTTATTTTCTTTTATCATTTTTCAACTCCTGCAAGGCTTCCCCAGCGTCTAAAGACGGATATTTTTCTCCTAGCTGCTTTATTATGCTCTCATATTCCAGCTTCCCAGTACACGCCAAAATAGTAATCACATAATCTGAAATCGCTTCGGAATAAGATTCAAGATTGCTGATGATACTCTCAGTGTGCAATTCTTTTGCGATTTTTCTGTTAACGACACCTGTAAAAACTGCGTGAAACATAGCTTCAAGAACGGAGTGGTCTGTTTCAGAAATGCTCTCACGGATTATCTCATTGCAAATAGAAATCGCCGCTTGGTCTGAGATATTCCCATATTCCAAGACATCGCTTAAATTATCGTATTTCGTGCATTTCGCGCTCATTTTCTCTGCTCCTTGAGATTTCCTAGCAAATCATGCAATTCGTTTCTTTCAGCCTCAGAATAAGTATTGTACTGCTCAAGTAAAAAGTTTAAATATGATTCGGCTTTTTTCATTTTTGTAAAGTCCTCATGCGCCGTGTGTGTCAGCATTGTTAATATCTCTTTGAATAAATAAAAATCGATATCAGAGGCTCTGCTTAAAATACAATCTAATACTTTTTCTTTGTTCAAGTCATAAATAAAATCAAATATACAAGCCTAAAAATAAGCGTCGTATTCATTGTTTTTCAAAAATTCCATGCCTTTTGCCAACGCGTAATTCTCGACAATATAAGATAATTCCAGCATAGCCTCTTGAATTAAGAGCATATCACAATTTTCTTCTACAATTTCAATGAGCTTTTTTCTGTATTTGCAATACATTGTGCTGGAGTTCATATTAAGAATTCTCCTTGCTGTTTTTGGGATTTTGCTGTACTATACGCCTTACAGGGGACGCTTTGCGGATCGCGGCGGCTTGCCTCCGATTTCTCACGAATGAAGGAGGCCGTCTGTGACAGGGTATGAAATCGCGATGCTTGTCATCGCAATTATTGCTTTAGTTATAGACCTGCTTACTTTTCTGAAAAAATAAGGAAAAGAGCGTAAAAAAGCCCGCAGTGTAGTGACCAAACTCCAGCGGGCTTATCACAAATAGCTTTACGGAGGCGGTCGCTAGTCTGCATTGCGTCCCCGTTTGTCTTAATATACATTGCGTTTGCAGCTTTGTCAACTTTGGCTGAGCCGTGTTCATAGCTGGAGTTTTTCCAGCATCATTGACTAATATGGCACTCTATCAGAATTCCTGCCTGCCCGAAATTATCCTGAGCTGTCTGAAGGAATTTTTCTACAGTCTCTGAAATGTCATATTTGAAATAAATTTCTATTAATGCAGATGTTATTTCTTTGTCAAAATATTGTTTTTCATACTGTCTGCTCTGAATATAATAGGCGTATGTATTAAGTTTTTCCTGAAGTAATTTTAAGTGGTCATACTCATTGCTCCAGTCAATATGATCTGCGAGTAGCAGACATATTCTTTTGTTCTCTTCATCGTATGCCAAGCCGTCTATTGTTTTTGTGTTTTCTACAGACATTTTTTTCTCCTTCTACAAATTGTTTTTGTCCAGATATTCGAGGGCAAGTTCTACAAACATCTTGCCCTTATTACCATATGAGCCTTCATATCCATTTTCTAAACATTTTTCTATAAGCTCTCTTGCTTCTGAATATTTTTCCATATGGATATAGACAATAAAAAGCTTTGTTACAGCCTCCATTTTATCTTCATCTTTTTCACCAATCATATCTAAAATTTTAGAATCAATGTCTTCATTATAGGCTTCTGTCTTTTGCTTAATTTCAGCAAGAATGTTATCAACTACAACCTCTGGTTCATTTCCTAAAGAAACGACTGTATTTTCTATAAACTGAATTCCCCCAGCACTAAATGCGCCCACAGCCCTTAAAGATAAGGGTTGTTTCTTATTGTCCGACATATCAAGTACATCCCACTGAATGTCATCGTAATCCATATATTTTATACCCGCACGATACATGAATGTATTAGACTTAACGCCAAAACGATATATAATATCAATAAAATAATCTTTAAATGTGTAAAATAATACACATTGTTTGTGTTTCATTCCGAATTTCTTTCCCAATTTCTTTATTAATTCTGTGTATTCCTTCTTTTTAGCTTTTTCTTCTCGTGTCATAATTCTGGAATCTGAGTTTTAAGTTCATTAAAAAAATCTTCTACCGTTGTAAAATAAACCGCCCCTTTACTGCTTTATAAAAGTTTTCTGAAGTAGGGGCGGTTTGTTTATAGTGCTATTCTTTTGTATAGTCGAACGGAGTCTCTTGGTATACGTAATAGTTGAGCCAGTTTGAGTAGAACAGGTGGGCTGTGCTTCGCCATCTGTTTACAGGTGCTTTCTCTGGGTTATTTTCAGGGAAGTAGTTCTCTGGCAGGTCTATTGGCAGGTTCTTGTTTTTATCCCTCCAGTATTCCTTTGAAAGAGTCTCTGTGTCGTATTCAAGGTGACCCATCATAAAAATCGAGCGGTTGTCGTTGCTCTTGCAAAGGGTAACTTCTTGCGAGCCAGTTTCTGCGAGAATCTCAAGTTCCTTTACTTTTTGGATGCTTTCTGTAGCGACTGTCGTGTGCCGTGACGTAGGCACAGGGAATAAGTCGTCAAAGCCGCGTAGCAAAGGCTCGTTCTTAACGACCTTGTGGTTAGCAAGCACGCCGAACAGTTTTTTATCCAGCGGAATCTTGTTTATGCCATAATTGTGGTACAAACCTGCTTGCGCACCCCAGCAGATGTATAGTGTCGAGAATACGTTCTGCCTTGCGTAGTCCATTATTTTGCAAAGTTCTTTCCAGTAGTCCACGTGCTCAAAAGGCATCTGCTCAACAGGCGCTCCCGTGATAATCATTCCGTCATACTTATGATGAAATATCTCGCTTGACGGAATGTAGAACCTGTCTAAGTGTTCCCTTGCCGTGTGCGAGGACTCGTGGTTTTCCATACGTACTAGGGAAATATCGATTTGGAGAGGGGTGTTTCCTAAAAGCCTGAGCAGCTGGGTTTCTGTCGTTTCCTTTGTGGGCATAAGGTTTATTATCGCGATTTTTAGCGGTCTTATGTCCTGGGTGGCAGCTCGGTTTTCTGTCATAACGAATATATTTTCATTTTCAAGAATACTTCTTGCTGGTAAATCTGATTGAATTCTAATAGGCATAGAAAATACTATAGTAAATTTACGTTCTTTTTGCTATATTTTATGAATGAGTTCTTCTAGAGATAGACAAAAAGCTGTAAAAAAGCTTAGAACATTCTTGTTTTCACAAAAAATCGATGTAAGAGATTATAGGGACAGGATAGACGAAGTTTTTTCGGCTGTTTTTTTGCCGAACCACGTTGACTGTCAGGAAAAAGATTACGGTGATGTTGCTTGCGACGTTATAACTCCTGAGATGTATTCATTTGACAGAATCTTGCTGTACATTCATGGAGGTTCTTTTGTTGGTGGCTCGAAAAAGGCTTACCGTTCGTTTGTCTCAAGCCTTGCCACGGCTGTTTCGGCAAAAGCTGTTGTGCCGGAATTTGATTTGGCACCTGCACACCCGTATCCATTTGCGGTAGAGAGCGTTCAGAAGGTTTTTAAGGCTGTTTTCACCGAGTTCCATGTTCAGAACATTCTTTCTACGAAAACAGACGGCAAGCCAAAAGTTCCTGAGATTATCATTGCGGCTGATTCAAGCGGGGCTTCTATCGCAATGGCTCTTGTCCTGAGCCTTAACGAGAGATTCCGTGCGACTTTGAGAAGCTTGATTTTCTTTAGTCCGTGGCTTGATATTTCGGAGGAGAATGAGAAGCTTAAGATGCGAAAATGCTCTGACGATGTGTTCACCGCGGAGTCTGTTCGTTTTGCTGCGGAAAATTATGTTCCGACAGCAGAGAACCGCAAGAATCCGCTTGTCTCTCCTTTGTACGCAACAAAGGAAATGCTCGCTAAGTTCCCGCCGGTGTATATTCAGTACGGCTCAAAAGATATGTTTGTCGAGGATTATGAGCGTTTTCAGGAGCTTCTGTTTAGTGCTGGCGTAAAATGTGACCTTGATATGTGGGATGGTATGATGCCGCTCTTTGAGTTTGCCGACGAGTATCTCAGCGAGTCGCATCTTGCTGTTGAGAAAATAGGAAAAATGATTACTGCCCGTTCTTATGAGAATGAAAGTGAGCTGGAGATTGGACTGGAGCTTGAACGGGTACAGACTAGAACGATGTGAGGTGATTTATGGAATTAGTTTGTCCAGCTGGAAACATTGATAAGCTTGAATATGCTTACACTTATGGTGCCGATACTGCGTATATCGGTTTGAAGCGTTTTTCGCTACGCATAAAGGCTGATAATTTT
>CADCRJ010000372.1 GCA_902803735.1 uncultured Spirochaetaceae bacterium | reverse complement strand
TCCCAGGCTGCCATCGAGTTCAGGCAGTGGGCAACCCGTGTTTTGGAGACTTTTGCAAAGCAAGGTTATGTTTTGGATAAGCAGAGACTTGAAAATGGACAAATTTTTGACGAAGCTTATTTTGACCATCTTGTTTCAGAGATTCAAGAAATCCGTGCAAGCGAGCGGAAGTTTTATCAGAAAATCACTGACATATACGCAACGGCCTATGATTATTCTCCCGAAAGCAAGACAACAAAGGATTTCTTTGCGACTGTGCAGAACAAGATGCATTACGCAGTTCATGGAAATACAGCTGCCGAAGTTATTGTAGACAGGGCAAATCACACAAAGCCGAATATGGGCTTAACCAACTGGAAAAATGCTCCAAACGGTAAAATCGTAAAAGCGGATGTTTCCATCGCAAAAAATTATCTCTATAAACAAGAGCTGGAAGAACTAAATGAAATTGTGGAAATGTATCTTGACTATGCAAATCGACAGGCTCGTCGTCATATTCCAATGACAATGGCAGACTGGGCAGAAAAACTAGATGCTTTCTTAAAATTCAACGATGCTGAAATCTTACAGGATAAAGGTAAGGTAACACACGAAATTGCAAAAGCGTTTGCTGAAAGCGAGTTTGAAAAATATAGAGTAATTCAAGATGCAAACTACAAGAGTGATTTTGACAAGTTTTTGGAAGATGGAAAGGCTGTTTTGGATGGAGAAAACTAATGTCCGTCTCCCAGTTAATCGAATCCAATAGATCCAGTAAAAAGGAGACTTTTCTATGACCACGAATTTACATCAAGAAATTCAGCTTGGCGAATCCCGCACCTTAGAATTCAAAAAAGAACTCCTCCAGAATCCTCAAAATGGATAAAAACAATCGCTGCTTTTGCAAATGGTGCTGGCGGGGTGCTATGAAATGAATATTCGTGAACCAGAGTTTTTGGAAATTTGTGATTTGCTTCGGGTTAATCTTTATCGCCCGACATATTAAGGTTAATTCCAATACGGAAGAAAAATGCCCTGAAAATGCACTCAAAACTGACAAATTGCACTGTAATTGTACTGTAAATGTGCCAGAAATTGCACACAAAATATATTCTGCACTCAAAGAGAATCCTCATGCAACAGCGGTAGAATTGGCGGAAAGTTTAGGCATTGCTTTGCGAACTGTGAAAAATCATATTGCAATCTTAAAACAAGGCGGTTTTATTGAGCGTGTAGGTTCGGATAAAGTGGGATATTGGAAAATTGCAGAAACAGGAGACAAATAATGTCAGATTGTCATAAAATTACTAACTTAATTCCATTTATTGGTGATTATGGTACAATGAAGTATCTTTCCGACTTTTGGAGGCAATATGAGTTATATAAGTGATAAGACTCATGAAATTGAACTTTTTATGGATGGTATTGCAAGCGTTTGCGATGATGTAAATATAATCAAGTCAAAGTCGATTGAAAAATATGGAAAGAATTTTGAGTCGCTGATTATTTATTTGCTTGCGTTAAGAACAAAAGATTTTTCAAAAGAACAGTTTTCAAAATTCTTGAACAATATTGATGCAGAAGATAATTTTTGCAATTCTATAATAAGTTGTGCAAAGCGTAATGGACTTGTTATTGTAAGCGGTTATTCTGATGATTTGTTGGAGCTTGAAGGTGCAATTCGAGATGAAGGGGATTGTTTTAATGGCGGAAAGTTTCATTTGATTCAAGAAAATGATAAATGGGAGCTAAAATCAGGGCTTGAAAGCGGCAATAATATTACCGCCAAATGGTATGAAGGAAAAGAATCTGACGAGTTTGGCGAAGCAATTCCGTGGACTTATGAAACAGATATTCCTCATGCGGATTTTTTTATGACATTTAGGGGAGACCCGTTTTGCAAGGGTCTTGTTTTTGATGTAAAAGATTTGAAGATTTAACTAAAAGTCAAGGTATTATGTGGCAGAGAAAAAAGAAGGAACAATTCACTCTTCCGCAATAGTACAATAGATTTTCTCACATTTACACGACAGTCAGGTGAAGAAAACATTGAAGTTCGTGTACAGGACAATGATGTATGGCCCACACAGGCTTCAATTGCAAAATTATTTGGTGTTGACCGAAGTGTTATTACAAAACATCTTAAATCTGTTTTTGAAGATGGCGAAGTCGAAGAAAGTTCAACTTGTGCAAATTTTGCACAAGTTGCCGATAACGGAAAAACTTACAATTATAAGTTTTACGGTCTAAAAGCCGTCATTGCCGTTTGCTGCAAAGTCAATTCCCAGGCTGCCATCGAGTTCCGGCAGTGGGCAACCCGTGCGACTGTGCAGAAAAACTAGATGCTTTCTTAAAATTCAACGATGCTGAAATCTTACAGGATAAAGCTAAGGTAACACACGAAATTGCAAGAGCGTTTGCTGAAAGAGAGTTTGAAAAATATAGAGTAATTCAAGATGCAAGCTACAAGAGTGATTTTGACAAGTTTTTGGAAGATGGAAAGGCTGTTTTGGAGGAAGAAAGCTGATGTCCAAATTCTAGTTAATCTTATATGATGTGGCTATATGAAAAAAGTGATCACAAAGAATGAATATTAAAAAAAATGCGTAAATACGCAAAAATATCGACTGAAACATATTCTTTTAATTGATATTTCTGCGTATTTTAGTTTTTAAAACTCGACATTTGCCCATTTAATTGTATTAACTGCCTTGCTGCTAGATTGTTCAGACCGCGAAGTTTATAGTATAATAAATTATATTGAAAATGTGATTTTCGGTTGCACAGCAACTGGTTAAGAGGTATTTATGGGCGGAATATTCGGTGTTGCTTCTCAGGGCGACTGTTCTTTGGATTTGTTTTTCGGCGTTGATTATCACTCTCATCTTGGCACAAGGCGAGGCGGGCTTGCTGTTTACCGTGCGGACGGAAAATTCCAGCGGGTTATTCATAATATTCAGAACTCGCCGTTTAGGACAAAGTTTGAGAACGACCTTGTTGAGATGAAGGGTCATATCGGTATTGGCTGTATTTCTGATTATGAGCCGCAGCCGCTCATGGCTTTTTCTCATCTTGGAAAATTCGCTATTACAACAGTCGGTGTCGTTACGAACAAAGAGCAGCTTGCTTCGGAGCTTATGGCAAACGGCTGCTCTTTTCTTGAGATGAGCGGTGGCGAGATTAACCAGACCGAGCTTATTCTTGCAATGATAAATACTCAGAAGACAATTGTTGAGGGAATCTGCTACGTGCAGTCCAAAATTGAAGGCTCAATCACTATGCTTGTCGCGACTCCTGATGGAATTTACGGGGCGAGGGACAAAATGGGGCGAACTCCTTTGCAAATTGGTATAAAAAAAGACGCGAAAGGTTCAATCCTTGCACATTGTCTGTCATTCGAGAGCTTTGCATACCTTAATCTTGGCTATACTGACGAGCATGAGCTTGGCCCTGCCGAGATTGTTTACGTTACGGCTGACCGCTACGAGATTCTTCAGCAGCCACAGCAGGAAATGAAAATCTGTACTTTTCTCTGGATTTACTACGGATATCCTACGGCTTGCTATGAGGGCGTAAATGTTGAGGCTATGCGCTATAACTGTGGTAAGTACCTTGCAAAGCGTGACAAGGATGACAATATTCATCCTGACTGTGCGGCTGGCGTTCCAGACAGCGGTACAGCCCATGCCGTTGGCTATGCTAACGAGGCTGGAATTCCGTTTACGCGCCCGTTTATCAAATATACGCCGACATGGCCGCGCTCGTTTATGCCAACTAATCAGGAACAGCGTAATCTTATTGCTCACATGAAGCTTATTCCTGTTCCTCAGCTTATAAAAGACAAGAGCATTCTCCTGATTGATGACTCAATCGTTCGCGGAACACAGCTTCGTGAGACGACTGACTTTTTGTATCAGTCTGGGGCAAAGGAAGTTCATGTCCGACCTGCGTGTCCGCCGATTATGTTCGGATGCAAATATTTGAATTTCAGCCGCTCAAAGAGCGAGATGGATTTGATTGCTCGCCGCGTCGTAAAGCAATTTGAGGGCGACAATGTAAGCGCGGAGACTTTGCAAAAGTACTGTGACCCTGACACTCCAGAGTATGCTAGGATGCAGGAAGAAATCCGCAAGCAGCTGCATTTTACGACCCTTAGATTCCATCGCTTGGATGATATGCTTGACAGCACGGGGCTTGATCATTGCAAGCTCTGTACTTACTGCTGGAATGGTAGGGAGTGAGCGAGTTTCA
Organism: uncultured Spirochaetaceae bacterium; assembly: GCA_902803735.1. Taxonomy (GTDB): domain Bacteria; phylum Spirochaetota; class Spirochaetia; order Treponematales; family Treponemataceae; genus Treponema_D. Next base: position 2,729 of record CADCRJ010000372.1, on the reverse strand, counting down.
GCTAGGACAAGCTCCTCGCTGAGTGCAAGAAGCTTGTTCCGCATTATTCTCCAAAAACTCGAATTTTCTTGCTTTATTAAAATTCTCTTGTATAATCATAACAAGAGGTTATAAATGGCAAGTGTACAGAATTATAAGTGTTTGGCTTGTGGTGGTCCGCTTGGTTTTGATGCGGCTACAGGAAATTTGGTCTGTCCTTACTGTGACAGCACTTATTCGCCAGAAGAAATGGCAAAAGAAGCCGAAAAAAATGGTTCTGCAGCAGAAACTTCTGTTGGTGGCGATGAATCACAATGGAATACCGACAATCTGAGCAATGACTGGGGCAATGAAGCGGAAAACCTCCGTTCTTACAACTGTCCTTCATGCGGTGCTAATATCGTTTGCGAAAAAACAACGGCGGCAACAAGCTGCCCTTACTGCAATAATCCTACAGTCGTCGAATCCCACTTTGCAGGTTCTCTAAAACCTGATTACATCATTCCTTTCAAAGTCATAAAGCAAAAAGCTGTTGACTCTCTAAAAGACTTTTACAAAGGAAAGCCTTTGCTTCCAAATACCTTCGCGGCTTCAAACCACTTGGAAGAAGTCAAGGGGGTTTACGTTCCTTTTTATTTCTTTGACGGTACGGCACGCGGTTCAGTTTCATTTCATGCTACAAAGGTCGAGCACCGCTCAAAAGGTGATGAGGATGAGACAATCACGAGTCATTTTCAATGTGACCGAGAAGGCGAGATAAACTTCAAGATGGTTCCTGTTGACGCTTCTGTTCAAATGGACGATGACCTTATGGATTCAATTGAGCCTTATGATTACAAGGATTTGAAAGATTTCTCTACTGGATTCTTGCCAGGCTATCTTGCGGACATACATGACGTTAGCGTTGAAGATTGCTTTGAGCGTGCAAACACTCGCTGTGTTGGAAGCTGTATTCAGGCAATGAAAGAAACCGTAACGGGGTATGACAGCTGTAGGGTTTCGACTCAGAATATAAAACTTAAAAGGGGTGACGTTCACTACGGACTTCTTCCAGTCTACATCTTGAACACAAAATTCGAGGAGAAAAAATTCGTGTTCGCCGTGAACGGACAGACTGGAAAAGTTGTAGGAAGCTTGCCGTCAAGCGTCGGAAAAGCTGTAGGTCGCTTCTTTAGGCATTTGTTCTTGTCTTTGGTTATAGAGGTTATAATCGCTGCAATCATTTGTGTTACAAGCTCTGATTTCTTAATGGATTTTAAAAACGATCCTCTGCCAATTTTTGTTGCACTGGGAATATTTTCTCTTATTTTTGCAGGCGTAGGTCTTTGTGCCGACAAGAAGAAGATGAACACTGTTAGTGCCGCAGTAGAGGCTAAAAATTACACGGCAGGAGGAATCAAGCTCTCTTATTCTAAGGATGCATTCACTAATAAAACTGTCCAAGTGACATCAAGAAAAACTAAATAATTTAACTGGAGGATAACATGGGACTTTTAAAAGCTGGTATTGATTCTATTAGTGGTTCATTGGCAGATCAGTGGAAAGAATATTTTTACTGTGAGGCTTTGAATTCAGATACTCTCGTAGTGAAAGGCGAGAAAAAAGTAGGAAAGCGTTCTTCAAACACGAAAGGAACGGACAATATTATTTCAAGAGGCTCTGTTATTGCCGTTGCTGAAGGTCAGTGTATGGTCATCGTTGACCAAGGCAAAGTTACGGAGCTTTGTGCGGAGCCTGGAGAATTTGTGTATGATTCTTCAACAGAGCCTTCTATTTTTGCAGGAAACCTTGGAAAGAACATTCTTGACACATTCAAAGGAATTGGTCGCAGGTTTGCTTTTGGCGGCGAGCCTCCAAAAGACCAGAGGGTTTACTACATAAACACAAAGGAGCTTGTTGGAAACAAGTACGGCACGGCTTCGCCAGTTCCGTTCCGTGTCGTTGACACTCGTGCCCGCATTGACATTGATATTGGTATAAAGTGCTTTGGAGAGTACAGTTACCGCATTGCAGACCCAATTCTGTTCTTTACAAATGTTTGTGGCAACGTCACCGACAGTTACATGAGAAGTGCTATAGACGGACAGCTCAAGACAGAGCTTCTTACGGCATTGCAGCCAGCATTCGCTCGTCTTTCCGAGATGGGTATCCGTTACTCGGCTCTTGTAGGTCATACAACAGAGATTGCAGACTGCTTGAATCAGGAGCTTTCTGCAAAATGGAAACAGATTCGCGGTCTTGAAATCGTTTCTTTTGGTATTTCTTCGCTAAAAGCAGACGAAGAAGACGAGAAGATGATAAAGGATATGCAGCGTACAGCCGCATATACAGACCCGACTATGGCAGCGGCTCGCCTTGTTGGTGCACAGGCAAGTGCAATGGAGACGGCAGCTGGCAATCCAAACGGTGCTATGATGGGATTCATGGGCATGGGAATGGCTGCACAGCAGGGCGGAATGAACGCACAGAATCTTTTCGCTATGGGACAGCAACAGGCTCAGGCACAGCCTCAGAACGTTCCTCCACAGCAACCAGCGGCGGCTCCTGCTGCGACTGCTGCAGGAGGTTGGACTTGCAAGTGCGGAGCAAAGGCAACAGGCAAATTTTGCCCAGAGTGTGGTTCTCCAAAGCCAGCTGATAACGGCTGGACTTGCAGCTGCGGTGTTGTGAATAAAGGTAAATTCTGTGCTGAATGTGGTAAACCAAAGCCAGCAGGTGCACCTCTTTACAAGTGCGATAAATGTGGCTGG
>CADCRJ010000371.1 GCA_902803735.1 uncultured Spirochaetaceae bacterium | reverse complement strand
TGAAAAATATAATTGTATATAATCCCCCGATTTTGATACAAAACGACTTCGCCGCCTTCGTCCAACAAATCGACAAATCAAAATTTGAAATATGGCTAACTCTAAAAAACTGTGGTATAATGCAAAAGAGTGTTTTGAATATGGCTAATTTTGATTTTTTACTTGAATATAAAGGATTCGCGGATTTCGCAAGTCTGGCAACAGAAACAGAAAGACAATATAACCGTTCCACAATGTTCAGTGGGATTTCTGGACGAAAATGTGTGGAGCAGGCTGTAAAATGGATGTACAGCGTGGACAGCGACCTCTCAATGCCGTATGACGACAGTATTCAGGTTCTTGTTCACGACAGAGAATTCTGCTCGATTGTGCCTGTCAATATTCAAAAAGACATTCAGATTGTAATAAAAGTAGGAAATCAGGCAGTACACTCTGCTATCGAAATTGATAAGGCTCGTTCCCTTCTGGCATTGAAAGCCTTGTTCAATTTTATGAACTGGATTTGCTTTACCTATGGCGACAATTACCAGACTCGAAAATTCGACGAAAATCTTATCCCAAAAAACAAAGCGACAATCATTGTAAAAAAGAATCAGACTGAAATAGATAAATACCGCGACGAACTTGACGAAAAAGAAAAGTCCATCGCAGAGCTAAAAAAACAGCTTGCCGATTTGCAGCAATCGATTCTTGAAAATAAAGCCAAGCCAAAAAACGACGAGCAGCTTAATTATGAGACTATTGACGAAAAGACAACCCGAAAGCTCTTTATTGATGATGATTTGATTCGACTCGGCTGGAAGCTTGACGGCGTTATGGTTCAGGAGGAATATCCTGTTCACGACATGGGAGACAAAAAGTCCAACGGATTTGTAGACTACGTTCTTTTCGGAAAAGACCATAAACCGCTCGCTGTCGTTGAGGCAAAGAAAACAAGCAAAGACCCTAACATTGGAAAACAGCAGGCAAAGGATTACGCAGACTGTCTTGAGCGTGAATTTGGCCGAAGACCGTTTATTTTCTATACCAACGGTTTTGACTGCAACTTCTGGGATGACACACAGGCAGCTCCTCGTCCCGTAAGCATGATTTTTAGCCAAGGCGATTTGCAGAAACTGATTGACCGCCGAGAGCTAAAATCAGACTTGAACGAGATTCAGATTAACCGTGACATTACAGGACGCGACTATCAGCTTGCGGCAATTAAAGCGGTCATAAAATCTGCAAAAGAGGGATTTAGAAAGTTCCTCTTGGTAATGGCAACTGGAACCGGAAAGACACGTACCGTAATCAGCCTTACAGATGTTTTTGCACGCGCAAATTACGCGACAAATATTCTCTTTTTGACCGACAGAATCCAGCTTGTAGAACAGGCTTATTCAAATTACAAAGAACATCTAAAATCAATGTCGCTTTGCAATATGCTCGATTCAAAATCCAGGGACCACGATAAAAACGCGAGAATTGTATTTTCTACATATCCAACAATTCTCAATGCGATTGATACAGATAAGACTGAAGATGGAGAGAGACTTTTTACCCCGGCTCATTTTGATTTGATTATCCTCGACGAGGCTCACCGTTCCATCTTCAAAAAGTACAGGGCAATTTTTGAATACTTTGACTCGTACCTTGTGGGTCTAACAGCCACTCCGCGAGAAGAGGTCGAAAAAAATTCTTATGAATTCTTTGAGCTCCAATACAGAAACCCGACATATTATTATTCGTATGAAGAAGCTGTAAAAAATGGATACCTTGTAGATTACTTCCCGGTAGAAAATTCTACGACATTTATCGATAAAGGAATTCATTTTGATGACTTAACTGAAGAGGACAAAAAAGCGATTGAGGACGAATACAGGGAAGACGATTTTGAAGAAATTCCGCCGAGCGACATCAACAAGTTCGTTTTTAACAAAGACACGGTGCGGAAGGTTCTTGAAGAGCTTATGGAAAACGGCATTAAGACAGATGCCGGAGATAAAATTGGAAAATCGATAATCTTTGCATATAACCAAAATCACGCACAGTTCATTGTAGACACCTTTGATGAGATGTATCCGCATTTAAAAGGCGGTTTTTGTGCACGCATTGTTTGCACGGACAGCAAAGTAAGGCAGACCATCGCGGATTTTGAAAAGCCTTCGCAGAATCCGTTTATTGCTGTTAGCGTAGACATGCTTGATACAGGCGTTGATGTGCCAGAAGTTGTTAATCTAGTCTTCTTTAAGAAGATAATGAGCAAGATTAAATTTAATCAGATGATTGG
>CADCRJ010000370.1 GCA_902803735.1 uncultured Spirochaetaceae bacterium | reverse complement strand
TATTGGAGCGGGAGCTTGCCGACAAGCGTGGTTGGACGAACTCCGACGAGCTTTTGGATTATTTCGCTATAGGGCAAAGCACGCCAGGCATAATCGCCGTGAACGTCGCAACCTTCATCGGCTATAAAAAAGCTGGCATTGTAGGCGGATTTGTAGCTACTGCAGGTTTAGTCTGTCCGTCGCTTATAATAATTACTGTAATTGCAAGTTTTATCTCTAATTTTTCTGAAATTCCGTGGGTACAGCGTGCTCTGACGGGAATCAACGTTTCTGTAGCAGCCTTGCTTACTCATGCGGTTTTTAAATTCGCAAAAAAATCGGTAAGAAATCTGCTTGGATTCGGGCTGTTTTTATTGTCGTTCCTGCTTATTTTTATCCTTAAAATAAGCACAATCTGGATTATTCTTGGAAGCTTCTTGTTAGGAATTTTTATTGCGGCATTTCGGGGCAATCTTAAAACTAATGCCGAAAATGGAGGCGAGAAATGATTGATTTTATGATTTCTCAGATTCAGTCTCAGACCGCATTGGGACTTTTGTGCCTTGTTGCCGTGTTTTTCTATGTGGGGCTTATCACGATTGGTGGCGGTCTTGTCGCAATTACTGTAATGCAGCAGGTTCTTGTTGAGAGGTTCCAGATAATCAATATCGAGATGTTCTACAACATGGTCGCAATCTCTGAGTCAACGCCTGGCCCAATGGGAATCAATATGGCGACTTATGTAGGAACCGAGCTTTACGGCGTAGGCGGAGGTCTTGCAACTACTTTTGGACAGGTTCTGCCATCAATTATATGTATCATTATAATCGCAAGTTTTTTCTCAAAATTTCAAGAAAAGCCTGTGGTAAAAGCTGGTTTCTCCGCTCTTCGCCCAGCCGTAACGGGCGTTATCGCGGTAGCTGCCGCTCACGTCCTTATCCTTGCCCTTTTTGTAGTGATGCCAGGGTTTGACTTGCATGAGCTTTCTACATGGAAGCAAATTCATCTTTTGGGACCGAACACAATATTCTATTTGCTTGGTGTTACGGTGCTTTTTAAGACAAAGCTTCATCCGCTTGTCGTTGTGGCGGCAGGAGCCTTGTTCGGCGTTGTTTTTTGTTGAGGACTTGAAATTTTATGAATATGTTTATTCCTGAATTCCTGTTGCTTGCTATTTATGGAGTTCAGAATGCGTATCTTCCGCTTTTTTTGCGCAATGTAGGATTTTCTGCGACGGAACTTGGATTTCTGTACAGTTTTTTCAATATCTCAGGAATCATTGTTCCGCTCGCATTTACGCCGCTGATTGCTAAACGCAACAATTTTGCGGCTTCCCTTTGTTTTTTTGCTGTGATGCTGGCTCTTATCCCATTCGCCCTGTTCACAGGAAATTTTGCTTTCACTGCTTTGTTTCTGTCTCTGTATGCGGCATTCTACAAATGGCTTATCCCAGTCTCTGACTCGATAATAACGAGCACTCTCGGCGAGGCTCAGGAAAAATACGGCATGGTGCGTGTCGCTGGCTCTCTCGGCTTTGTCGCCATGACACTCGTGATGCAGCGTTTTTGTCGTATCGATGGTATTACCAAGCAGGGCATGATTCTATGGCTTTCAGTTCCAGCCTTTGTGTTTGGGCTTTCTGTCGCTCTCCGTTCTTTTATCTTGCATCTTGCATCTGCAAGAAAGGCAAGCATGGCAAGTGCCTCCAGCTCAGCAAATTCAGTTTCTGGCGGGCAAAAGCCATTGCCTGCTGCTGGCGATGTGCCTGAATCAACATTGCAAATTCTGCGTTTTTTGGGCGTAGATTTTTATCTTATGCTTTTTATCATGTTCATCGAATTTTTTGCCATGGTTCCGTCAAACCAGTTCCTTTCGCTTTATGTGAAGGAATCTTTGCATATAAACGCTTCTGGCGTTTTATGGGCATTGGGTGCCTGCGCAGAAGTTCCGCTCATGTTTTTTAGCGGCAGATTGATTCGTCGAAAAAAAAAAAAAAAAATACTATTGTTCAGCACTCTTGTGGTGACAGTGC
>CADCRJ010000369.1 GCA_902803735.1 uncultured Spirochaetaceae bacterium | reverse complement strand
TTCTCAAATGTCTGGATGCCAATAGGCAACGGTCTTCTTTCGCTCATGCGCATATTATAGCACGGAAAAGCGAAGCCGTGCTATATTACTTTTGACGTTACCACCTGTATTTGCGGCTCATGTACTTCATAAAGTGCTCATATTTCTTTACTAGAAGCTCGTATTCTTTGGGCGGACGTATGAATTTCTCATAGTGGATCCAGCGACGAAGCTCACGAAAAAGGTTTTGTTTTACTTCATGCCACATTGAAGCAGGAAGTAAGACGTCATTGCCTTGAATTTTTCTTGTAATGAGCGGCTCCTGTATGTTTTCTGCGGTGTGCTCGTTCGCCTCGACTTCTTCTTATCTTTACAGGTCAATATCTAAATTTTTGCCCGCAATATTTTCGATAAAAATTTTTTCGCACTCAGAAAGCATTTTTTGCAATTTGAAACTTTGGATTTTCGACAATGGAACATTCCAACCGATTACACCTTTTTTGTATTTACCATCCAAAATTGAATCGTATAATTGTTTTATAAAACAAGACCATTGAGGCAAATCACTATTTTGGCTTTTTTCCATCAAAAATCGAAATCCGTCCGCTCTGTAGAAAATTAATAAAGCTATGCTTAACTCACATTTTTTATTATTCAAAATTATTTTGGGAATTTCAAATCCATTTTCCCAGTTGTAATTATAAGCGAATAAATACAAATCTTCAGAACTTTTTGTTTTCGATAAAAAGTTCTTTATTGTGTTAAAATCAGAATCGTATAATAAAGCTTTAATCTCGTTCATATTTGTTTAATCCTTTTATATAATTATCATAATTATCGATTATATCATTTATATCCCATGACTCATCTCCGACATGCCCCCTGTTGTATGGGCCTGTCTGCACCTCATAAAACTCCGGGGTCTGGTAAATCTTTTCAAATTTATCGTCCTTAGTTTTCTTATCCTCTCCAAACCTCTTGCTAAGCATATATATCGCGTGCATAAGGAAGTACTCTGGCTTTGGCTTGTGCCCCATGTCCCATACGGAATGCTTCTCTATGCAGTATCGGTTTTCTTTTTGCCTTTCATTTTCGCTTGATTCAAGCGGCTGTATGCTCGTTAATCAAAAATGCTACTTGACATTTTCAGAAAACGTGATACACTTATAATTGCTAGGTGAGAGGGAACTCTTGCCGAGTGTACGATAGGGAGCTTTGAACGGCTCCCTTGGTTTTTTTAGATTACATCTCCCCAAACATATTTATAAAGTTTCCCGTTCGTGAAAATATAAAGCAAGCTATTTTTATGAGGTTCTTTGAACTCTTTATTTTCTTTTATTGCTTTTTTTTTTGTTGTTGCTATAGTATCCCTTTACACTAGATAAACATTCTTCTATGGAAGTAGGCTTATCTATATATAAAAAAACATTTTCAGATTGTGATAATGCATTTATTGCATTTTTTCCGACTTTACGCTGATCTCCTCTAACATGTTTCATTTCAAGAAAATCACCATCGAAAATACAATCAGGATTTTTTCCTTTGCTTCTTTCTGGTGGCATAAATACATTTTTTCCACTTTTTTCGGCCAACGTTAATGCCATCATCTTATCAGATTCATAAACCGCCATATCTTTTTTACCGTCTTTCCGCCTTGTTTCTGAAATAAAAATAGATGCTGAACTACTTGCAGATACAGCTGTCCACTTTTCAGACGGAAACAGTTTTTCTGCAACCTCTTTGCTGTCATTTTTCATAAATTTATTATTATCGGCAGCCTGTTTATACTTAGGCACTAAACCAAGTAAATATCCCTGCGACAAGGCATTGCCGCTCGTTCCATCCAGCACAACACCACGCTGTTTGTAAAGGTTATTTATCAGCTCAATGTATAATTCGAGGTCGTCTTTTCCGTTGTCTGAAAGAATATAACTTTTAAAATCTGCGTCTATATTTTCATCATCTTGAGTAGGCCAGATTTCTTCCCGTAGATTTTTTGCGATATTTTGAATTTCAAAGTATTTTTCATTAAAATCATTTGGTAATTCTTTGTTCAGGAAGTTCAACAAGTTCCCTGTAGCCGTGTTAAAATCGCTTTCATCAAATGCCATAAATTATTTTCCAATGCGTTTTTAAGTTTTATGATGTTTCAAGCGGGCGTTTTGCCCGCTTCGCCGTTACCACCTGTATTTGCGGCTTTTGTACTTCATCCAGCATTCGTATTTCTTTACCAGAAGCTCGTATTCTTCTGGCGGACGTATGAACTTCTCATAGTGGATCCAGCGACGAAGCTTGCGGAAAACGTATTCGCTTACCTCGTGCCATTTTGAGGCTGGGAGCACTACGTCTTTGCCGTGAATTTTTCTTGTTACAAGCGGGTCCTGTATGCTCTCCGCCGTGCGCTCGTTCGCCTCGGCTTCTTCCTCAAGCTCCTCGCGTGTGCGGTGGTCCACGAACTCTTTGTTCTGGTTCTGCGCCACGTGGGTAAGCTCGTGGGCGAGCAACTTGCGCCCTTCCTCGGTCTCTGGCTTGTACTTGTCACGACGTACTTTTACATCGTCCAATAATACATACGCCAGTATTGTTGTAGTCATCATGTCATGTGCGTAATCAGAATCCAAAGGCGTTATGTAAGCTCTGTCGACGTTTTTGCCCGTGCTCTGGTTGAACTCGTCCAGCGTCGCCTCGTCCACAGGCTCATGCTTTGCGTAGTACAGGTTTTCTATGTTGAACGGCTTGGACATTACTTTTCGCATATCCTCATGGCCATGTTCTAGTTTTGTCTGTACAGGAAAATTCTGATAGTTCAAGTTTTCAATACCTTGTGAACTATAG
>CADCRJ010000368.1 GCA_902803735.1 uncultured Spirochaetaceae bacterium | reverse complement strand
GTACAATTGTGTCTGCTCCTAATACCCAGTTCCAATCTTTACGATCTGAGATTTTTTGTATGACAGCCCGTACTTTTCTCTCTGAAAGATATGAAGAAACTTGTCGTTTTTCTAATGTGTCGGAAAATGTTTCTTCAATATCAGCTGTTACCGTCTCAAATGGGATTTTTAAATTTGATAAAATTTCATGTCTCTGCTTTGAAGAGGATGCTAAAATAATTTTTTCCATAGGTTGCTGTTGTTTATTGACATTTATTAAATCTGTTTATATATTTTTCTAATTAAAAGAGAGATTAGCTCAATTGGATAGAGCGTTGGCCTCCGGAGCCGAAGGTTGCGTGTTCGATTCACGTATCTCTCATAATAAAAAAAGGAATCCGAAAGGATTCCTTTTTTTATTGTTTATTTTCCAGAAGACTGGAGCTTTTTAAGAAGTGCCAAAGCTCTCTGTCTAACAGGTGTTACATAGTGATAGTCTGTTGCGATTGCACTGAGCTCCTGAACCATTGCAGCTTTGTCTGTAACTTTGTCAGCGAGCTTCTCGTAAGCGATTACAACCTCAAGAGCCATGCTGCTTGTTGGGTTCAAAACTCTGTTTCTTTTGTTTGCCCATGCAATTGTCTGTACAACGTCATCATTCTCATCGTTCATTCCGATGTCGCCCAATGAGCGGATGGCAGCAGTCATAACCATCGGTTCGTTGTCAGCCAGAGCGATTTTCTTCAAGCTGGTTTTTGATTCTTCAGAAGGAACCTGTCCGAGCAAATCACAAGCTTTTGCACGAATATCAGGGTAGTTGTTCATCAAGCGACCGTTTGTTCTTGACTGTGAATTGATACCTTCTCCTGCAAGACTGTCAAGAGCAACCATCATATCTGGTGTTGCACGACCTTCGCTTACAGCACTTTCCAAATACTGGAGTGCAACAAGCTTGTTGTCTCTTTCGCTAGAATTTGCCAATTCCGTGATAACTACATCTTCAACACTGCTGAGGTATGCCTTTTCAACAGATGTTTCAGATTTTGAAGACTCCTGTGCTGCAGCACTAAAAGCCATCATAAGTACGCAGACTGAACCTGCAATTTTTTTCAAAGATTTCATTTAGAATCCTCCTAAATATTGAGAGAAGTACATCTCTCCATAATTATATATTATAACAATAGAAAAAGCAACTTTGTTACAATTTATTAATTAGGAAATAAACTTTATATTCTGTCTTTTTCTAGTTTTCTAAAGGCGGAATATAAAGTTTCCATGTGTCTTTGCTTTTGTTGAAATAGTAGTAGACTATATCTTGCTGTTCATCCACTTGTACAGCTTTTATTGCCGTGTCGGAGATGTAGCGAATTTCAGATACGTCACGGCCAGCCCTAGCAGGAATAAAGACATAAATGAAATAATCCTTAAGAGTCTTTAGCTGGATTCCCTTTATAGGCAATTTTTTCTCGGCTTTCTTTAGGTTTGGTTTCTGACTCCAGTAATTTACTGATGATTGATCGACATACTTGAGCCATTCGTTGTAGTTGCGCTCTTTCATAATGTCATTTAATTTTCCAATTATTTCAAGTACGGAGCGTTTGTCGTTCTCGAATGTATCTTGGGAAATCTGAATGTCTCCAGTTGAGCGTGTGTATTCGTCATTTGCTGGTTCGGCAGGCTTCTCAACTTTCTGAGGTGCTGGTTGAACTACTTGCGGTTGCTCGACTGGTAGAGCAGGGGCGGGAACTTCGTATACAATTGGGGTTACGACTTCTTCTGTGACAGTTGTCTGAGTCTCATCTTTTATTAGTGGCTCTGGTTTTGCAATATTTTTTTCTGTTTGGCATGACATACAGAATAATGCAATGCTGCCAACGATTAGCTGTGATTTTAGTTTATATGCACACATAAGTATTATTCTAACTCACTTGTTTAAGTACGTCAAATGTGTTATTTTAATTTAATGATAAGAGCAGTTTTTCCAGGAACTTTTGATCCCCCTACGAATGGGCATTTGAATATAATAGAAAGAACCTGTAAGATTTTTGATTCTTTGGATGTCGTCGTTGCTTGTAATCCTCAGAAGAAATGTCTTTTTTCCGAGGAAGAGCGTCTTTCAATGATGAAAAAATTGACAGAGCACCTTCCAAATGTTAATGTGTTTGTGTGGGACAAATTGATTGTGGATTTTCTTAAGGAAAAGAAATCAAATGTTTTGATACGTGGAATACGTAATTCGAATGATTTCGCATATGAATTTGATTTGTCCCTTATGAATCATGCTCTATGCTCTGATGTCGAGACTCTTTTTATACCGACTTTGTCAGAGTATTCGATTATAAAATCAAGTTCTATAAAAGAGTTGGCGGCATTTGGTGGTGATATTTCGAAAATGGTTCCGCCGCTGGTTCTTGAGCTGATAAAAGAGAAGCTTTCTTAAGCTTTGATATTGACAAAAAATAATTAGCTGGTATAAAGTTATTGACAATCGGGTTGAAACTGTTATAGTATAGACCCTGTTATATCAGTTCAAAATATATAGTGAGGTTATATATGGCAGTACCAAGAGCGAAAACATCTAAAGCTCGAACACGTAGACGCCGTGGTATAAACATGCATCTTGACGCTCCGCAGTTAGTAGCATGTGGAAATTGCGGCAATCTTATTCTGGGACATCATGTTTGTCCTAAATGTGGTTTTTATCGTGGCCGACAGGTAATTACTCCTGAGAGCAACGGGTAGTACTACTGTAGTTTATTAATAAACTACAAAGAGGAGTTAGAAATGGACGAATTGTTCAACAAAATTCAGAAACTTATTGCTGAAAAATTGGAAATCGACGAAAGCAAAATTACTTTGGAATCATCTTTCCGTGGTGACCTTGGTGCAGATAGCCTTGATACTTACGAGTTGGTTTATGCTATCGAGGAAGAGCTTGGAGTTCAGATTCCTGATGAAAAAGCAAATGAATTTGAGACTGTAAAAGATGCTTATGACTTCATCAAGTCTGCTAAAGGACTCTAAGTAAGCTTTTATATTTGAGAATTGAGAACACAGAATTGCTGAGTATCTTAGCAGTTCTGTGTTTTTTTTATTTAGACCTGTTCTGAGAAATCCAGCTCTCCAAAGATCGCAGTTTCCGAACAGCTCTGTTTTAGAAATCTCTATAGCCAGAGGACAAATAGATTTATGCTTTTTTCAAAGAAAAATTTAGCTCCTGATAGGGTTCGTGCATTGTCATTGTTTTGTAAGAACCTGTCTATAAAATTTAATAATTTAAATCTTCTTGATTTGGCTTTTCATCACCGTTCGTTTTCAAATGAGGATGTCTCTCATAAACACCTTAATAATGAACGCTTGGAATTTTTAGGCGATAGCGTTCTTGGAATGGCTACTGCTACATATCTTTATGAGAGCATGGAAGAAAATCCTGAGGGAGATTTGTCCAGAATAAAGAGTGTCGTCGTCAGTGAAGATTCTCTTGCGCCGATTGCTTTGCGTATGGGAATTGATAAAATGCTTGTTCTTGGAAAAGGCGAAGAAATGACTGGCGGCCGGCAGAAAAAAGCTATTCTTGCCGACGCGGTGGAAGCTGTTATAGGTGCTTATTATCTTGATAGTGGCTATAATGCTGCTCAGAAATTTATTTACTCTTTTATTGTTCCTGAAGTTGATAAAGTTAGAAATGACAAGGGTAAAAAAGATTATAAGTCGCTTCTTCAGGAACTTTGCCAGAAAAAATACAGAAGTTGTCCTGTGTATGACCTTGTAAAAAAAACTGGTCCAGAACATGAGAAGACGTTTTGGATGACAGTTCAATTAAATAAAATTACCTATGGTCCTGAAAAAGGAAAGAGCAAAAAAGAAGCTGAGCAAAATGTTGCGAAGGTTGCTTGGGCTGTTTTAACAGAACAAGTTGACTAAGTTAGCTGTTTTTTGTTAAAATAAGAAATATTCTTGTGATATTGTCTTGATTGCTAACGGTGAGGGAATGATACAGTGCACTTCCTTTTTCTTTTTTTTGTGCATGTAGGGCTGACCGGGTTTTCTACAATATCGGGCAAGAAAAGGAGTTTTTATGAAGGCTGGAATCCATCCAGAGTACAAATTGACAAAGATTACCTGTGCTTGTGGTAATGTTATTGAGACACGTTCAACTGTTCAGAACATCAACGTTGAAATCTGTTCTGCTTGCCATCCATTCTATACTGGTAAGCAGAAGCTTGTTGATACTGCTGGACGTATCGAGCGATTCAATCGCCGTTTTGGTCTTAAGACAGAGAAATAATCTTAAAAATAAAGGGGCTGCTTTTAGGCAGCTTCTTTTATTTTAAAGACCTGTAATTTTATTTTTTATAGAAGGATTTCGTTTGTTCATTAAACAAGAGGGCGTTTTTAGCTTACAACGTTAATCGGATTGCCGTTTAAAAAAGCTTTCATGTTTTCAACGGCAATATTCATAAGTCTTGTTCGAGTTTCGAGAGGAGCCCATGCAATATGGGGAGTTAGAATGCAGTTTGGTGCTTTGTAGAGTGGAGTAGCAGGGTCCATTGGCTCTTTTAATATTACATCCGCCGCATAGCCTGCGATTTTACCATTAGTTAAAGCTTCCCTAAGGGCAAATTCATCAACTAAACCACCTCTTGCTGTGTTTATAAGGTATGCAGAAGGTTTCATCTTGGATAGGGTTTCTCTGTTTACTATTTTTGAAGTTTCTTCTGTCATTGGAGCGTGAAGTGTCAGAAAGTCGCTCCTTTCAAAAAGTTCCTCTGTGCTGACTACGATTTCACCGCCTGTGAATGAATTCTTGTTATGAGTATGAATAATGACATTCATTCCGAAGGCATGTGCAATTTTAGCAACTTTTTGTCCGATATTACCGAAACCAAAAATTCCCAAGGTTTTTCCCGCAAGCTCTATCAAAGGACTTTTCCAGTAGCAAAAATCAGGATTTTTTAACCAGTCGCCATTATTTACCGAATCGGAATGTAATTTTACTAAATTCGAAAAATTAAGGATAAACGCAAATACATGTTGTGCGACAGCATCTGTGCTGTAAGCAGGGATGTTTGTTACGACAATGTTTCTCTCGCGGCAGGCTACAACATCGACAACATTGTAGCCTGTTGCAAGAACACCTATGTATTTTAAATATGGAGTTTTTTCAAGAATTGATTTTGTAATGTTAATTTTGTTGAGTAGAATTGCTTCTGAATCACCGATTCTCTCAATGACAAGGTCTGACGGAGTTCGGGGATAAACCTTTACCGTCCCGAACTGCTCGAAAGAATTCCACGAAAGATCACCTGGATTTAATGCGAAACCATCTAAAACCGTTATATTCATTGAGATTACCTATGATTAGCCAAGAACGGTAACACCTGCAGAAGAGATGGCGCTATTAATAGCGTCTTCAATTCCTCCGACAGATTCATCAAAATCGACAAGAACCTGAGATTTGTCAGGGTTAGCGTTGCAAGATTTTACACCAGAAACTCCAGATACTGCGGAATTTACTTTTCCTGCAGTGTCTGGATCAAACATACCGTCAACATAAATTTTCTTTTCCATAAAACTGCGCTCCCTTAAAGTCGATAGCATTAATTATAAATGCTACTAACGGAAAATTCAATAGAAAATTTTTAAATATTAGAGAAAAAATTTTAAAAATTGAGGAAAATTTATGTTATTTTTGCTTTTTTTTATATTTTTTTTCCGTTTCCTTGTGATTCCGCAAGGGTTTTTCCTAACTGCCCACAGGCTCCTCCGATTTCGCGGCCACGCCTTGTTCTCAGAGTAACATTTAATCCTGCTGACTCAAGTTTTTTTGCAAAGCTGCTGCATTCCGAATGCGTAGGCTCTTCAAACTCAAGTCCTTCGACGGGATTCCAAGGAATAAGGTTTACGTGAACATCTAGATTTTTTGCAAAATCAATGAAATTTTTTACGCTTTCTTCCCCTGTGTTTTTGTCATGGAGAAGGGCTGCTTCGAGAGTCACTCGCTTGCCTGTTTTTTCGGTAAAATAACTGATGGCTTTTCTCAGTTCTGGCAGCGGATTTGTTCTGCAAATTGGCATAATTTCTGTTCTTAGGGAAGGGTCTGCTGTTGTCAATGATACTGCAAGCCTGATTTTTGGACCGTTGTCGGCAATGTCATAAATGCCCTTTACGACACCAGACGTTGAGACAGTTATTCTTCGTCCTGACAAGGCTCTACCATTTTTGTCAGTCAAAATCGATATAGATTTCCTTACGGCAGCAAGATTCATCATTGGTTCGCCCATTCCCATATAAACGATGTTGTCCAAAGGACCCGCATATTTTTCAAGGAACAGGAACTGCTCGACTATTTCATCTGCTTCAAGATTTCTTGCAAGCCCTAGATGTCCTGTCTGACAGAATGCACAGTTCATTGCACAGCCGACTTGGCATGATACGCAGGCGGTTTTTCGCCCCTCCCTGTCGGTAAGAAGTACTGTCTCAACTGCAAGATCGTCATGTAGTGTTATTT
>CADCRJ010000367.1 GCA_902803735.1 uncultured Spirochaetaceae bacterium | reverse complement strand
GACCTTTTCCCTTCCCCGGGATGTCCTTTCCCCTGGTATGGCCCCGCCGGCTTGGCTGCCCGCGGGGCTTGGTCTTTTTAAAGATAATAGTAGTAAAACCAGTGATACAAGTCTTTGGTATGGAAGATATTTTGCAATTGAATCAATCGATAGTGAATGCCGATTGATTCATTCTACGAAAGTCCATATTTTTGATTCATGCAAGGCGGGTATTATTTTTTTCTGTTTGAAAAGTTCTCCTATGGTTACGAATTCATACCCTTGTTTTTTCAATTCAGGAATAATTATATCTAAGGCTTCTGGAGTGGGATGAGGTTTTTGTTGTACGTCATGCAAGAGAATAATTGCTCCGTCCCTTACGCTTGAAAGAACATTCTTGGCACGTTCTTCTGCGCTTGTATTGCAGTCTGTCCAATCTTTTGCAAGTACTCCTCCTATAAAAGGAAGATCTACATTTTCGTATAATACATCGCTAACTGCAAGATTTGGGGCTCGGAAAAAAAGAGGAGTTTTTCCTGTGATTTTTTTTATGGTATCAGAAGTATCATTTATGGATTTCTTTATTTCATTTGCTGCCATTCGATTCATGCTGTCCCATGCCCAGGAGTGATTATTTAATTCGCAACTAAGGGCTATCATCCTTTGAAGCGTTTTTTTTGTGCTGTCATTTACTAACTGACCAATAAGAAAAAAAGATGCAGGAACATGATGTTTTTCGAGTTTGTCCAAAACCAAAGATGTCAATTCATTGTCTGGACCATCATCAAAAGATAATGCTAGTAATTTTTTTTCTAAACTCATAATTCAAAATAAAGCAAGCAAAGCTAGAGGCAATGCTTGCTTTTAAGTTATTTACATTCTTTCGAGGAAAGGAACTAATACAAGTTCCATTGCTTCGTGTAGTACACGAAGTGTTGCTTTAGCAAGTGCAAGACGAGCAGATTTCAATGCTGCGTCTTCTGCACCAAGAATAGGACACTGCTGGTAGAATTTTGCAAAAAGTTTCGCCAAATCATAGAGATATGATGTTACGACGCTTGCATCAAAATTATCAGCTGCACGGGCAATTACGGTTGGGTATTCACCAATGCGGCGCAAAAGCTCCCATTCTTCTGGGGCTGTTAGCAATTTAGCAGCAGCTTCCGCGTCAGCTGGTTTTTCACCAGCTTCCTCTGCTTTACGCAAAATTGAAGCGATTCGTGCTCCCATATACTGCAAATATGGTCCTGTATTGCCGTTAAAGCTTAAAGACTCGGCAGGATTGAATACCATATCTTTTACAGGAGAAACCTGCAGCAAATAGTAGTGGAGGGCAGACAGAGCTACTTTCTCGGCTACTGCGGCAGCATCGCCAACTTCCTCTTCTCGGCCTTTTTCCTTTATTGCAGCAAGAGCGTCATCACGCAGACTGTCGATAAGATCATCAGCATCGACAACTGTACCTTCGCGGCTCTTCATTCTTCCTGTCGGAAGATTTACCATTCCGTAGCTCAAATGATAAAGCTTCTCTGCCCAGTCAAAACCTAGTTTCTTAAGGATGTAGAAGAGAACCTTGAAGTGGAAAATCTGCTCGCTGGCAACTACATAAACCATCTGATTGAATGCCCAGTCAGAATGCCGGCTTATCGCAGTTCCAATATCCTGTGTGATGTAAACGCTTGTTCCGTCTTTGCGGAGAAGAACCTTTTCATGATCCTCTCCGTCTTTGCCTTTTCCGACAGCTTCCGTAACATCGACGCGTACGGAACCGTCCTCAGCTTTGAAGAAAATTCCTTTTTCAAGTCCTTTAAGTATCTCGTCTTTTCCTTTGAGATAAGTCTCGCTCTCAAAGTAGAGTTTATCAAAGCTGACTCCAGTGCGGTCGTATGTCTCCTGAACGCCTTTAAGAGTCCAGTCATTCATTTTCTGCCATAGTGCACGGACTTCAGAATCGCCTGCTTCCCATTTTACAAGCATTTCCTCTGCTTCTTTTAGGACTTCTGGATGTTGTTTTGAATATTTGTCAAACTCAACATAGCACTGACCTACGAAGTGGTCGCCTTTCATTCCGAGTGTCTGTGGAGTCTCGCCCTTTGCCTCGTGGAAGAGTTTATATGCGAGCATGGACTTGCAGATGTGAACGCCTCTGTTGTTGATTATGTTTACTTTATAGACTTCTGCACCTGCTTTTTTTAGGATGCGGCTAACGGATTCACCAAGCGCATCGTTTCTAAGATGTCCAAGATGCAACGGCTTGTTTGTGTTTGGTGAGCTGAACTCAATCATAACTCTGCGACCTGCGCAATGTGCTTTGCCGTCGCTGTCGAGAGTTCCGTATGAAGAGCCTTCTGTGTTTATGCGGCTGAGAATACGTGCTGCTTCTGCTGATTTGTCAAGCTTTACGTTTACGTATGGTCCGAAGGCGATAAATTCACCGATTTGTTTTGCTTTTGCTGAAAGTTCCTGCTCTGCGGCGATTTTTGCGGCAACATCCTTTGCAATTTGCATTGGAGCACCTCGGAACATTTTTGCGAACGGGAACATCGGCATTCCGATGTCACCCATTTCTGGGTTTGGCGGAGTCTCCACAGCGATTTTATCTGTGGCTCCTGCTATATCAATGTTCTTTTCTGCTGCGATTTTATTGAGTGCTTCTGTAACTATGCTGCGGCACTATTCTTTGACGTCTTTCATGTTTATTCCTCTATATTCTAGAAATTTCTTTTAAGCCTAGTTTAATTATAGAAAAAAACGCTGTGTTTTTCTAGGTTTATTCTTGAAACTGTCAGAAATGCAGGCAGATTCTTTCTGATTATTATGTTGTGCAAAATAGTTCAGATTGCGAACTGGCGATTTTATGATATAATTTAGGCATGAGTACACATATTAATGCGCCAGAGGGCGCTATCGCATCGAGCATACTGCTGCCGGGCGACCCGTTGCGGGCAAAATTCATTGCAGAAAACTTTTTGGAGAATGCCGTATGTTACAACGAAGTTCGCGGCATGTTGGGCTTTACCGGCACATACAAGGGAAAGCGGGTCAGCGTACAAGGCACAGGAATGGGACAGCCGTCACTTTCTATCTACGTGACTGAGCTTTTCAAATTCTACGGTGTGCAGAACGCAATCCGTGTTGGAACTTGTGGTGCTGTAAATGCTGACACACAGCTTCGTGACACTATCATTGTGAATTCGGCTTGTTCTGACTCATGCCTGCTTAATCAAAGGTTTGGCAATATGCACTTTGCGCCTACGGCAAACTTTCAGCTTGTACGTACAGCCGATAAGATTGCTTCTGATATGGGAATCCGCTATCAGGTTGGCTCAGTCGCTTCCAGTGATTTTTTCTATGACAAGAATGAAAACTGGAAGAAATGGGCTGAATATGGCGTTCTAGGCATTGAAATGGAGAGTGCTGAGCTGTTTACGCTTGCTGCTGAATACAAGCGTCGGGCGCTTGCTATAATGACTGTAAGCGACCACATCCTTCTTGGCGGTCAAACAACGGCAGAGGAGCGTCAGACTACATTCACGAACATGATAAAGCTTGCTCTTGATACAGTTGTCGCTATGGACTAATTTAGGCAGCTTTACAAACTTTTCTTTGCAATAAACGGAATGTCTAGTTGGGCATTCCGTTTGTGTTTCTAATTTTCCATTATAAAAAAAATCCTAAATTTTCATAATTTGAGAGAAAAATTTATTAAATCCGTTGACAAAAGTTTTTTTCTGCTCTAATGTTTCTATTGATAGAAACATTAGAGCAGAAATTGCTTTTCTGGAGGATTTTATGAAGAAAGTTATCTGTGCTGCATTGGCAGCTTCAATTTGTATGGGCGGTGCTTTTGCCGTAAAACCAAAAAAATCATCGGAAGTAAAAATCGGTATCGCGAAGATTGTTCAGCATGTTGCCCTTGATGATGCGGAGCGGGGTATTATGGATGCAATCAAAGATGCTGGGATAAATGCAAAATTTGACTTGCAGAACGCTAATGGCGATGTAAACACTGCAAACCAAATCGCTGCTTTGTTCCGTGATGAGAATGTTGATGTTGCCGTTGGAATAGCAACTCCTATTGCTGTAGCTCTTGCGAATACGCTGCGTACTACTCCGATTGTATTCGGTGCTGTTACTGACCCTGTTGGAGCTGGACTTGTAAAGACTATTGCACATGGAAACCGTAACATTACAGGTATGAGCGATGCGATTCCTTCTGTTGACCATATAAAGCTTTTCAAGAAAATTACAGGCATTAAACGTCTTGGTTATATCTATACATCTAATGAGGACAACTCAATCTCTGCTCTTGAACTTGTTAAGCAGGGCTGTAAAGAGGCTGGTCTTGAGCTTGTAACACAGTCAATCTCTACGTCTGCAGAAGTTCGACAGGCTGCAGAGGCTATTATAGACCGCGTGGATGGAATCTACCTTACGACTGATAATACTGTATTTAGTGCGTTGCCAAGTCTTGTGAGCGTTTTCAATAAAGCAAAGAAGCCGATTTTTAGCGGTGATGTAACAGGTGCGAAAAACGGTGGCTGTTTTATGGCAAGCGGATTCAACTACTACAAGGCTGGTTACGCGACTGGTGAAATTGTTGTTAAGATTCTTAATGGCAAAAATCCTTCTTCAATCCCAGTTCGCTTTATGACAAAACCTAGCGATTCAGACTTGCTGTTTGACCTTGACGTTGCAAAAGCTTGCGGAATTACAGTTCCTGAGGAATATTTGAAGCATGCTAACTATATTTACGTAGACGGAAAGCTTACTGAAAAATAGTCTTGCACCCTGGATTTTGACATGATAGAGACAATTTTTATAGAAGGACTTATTTATGGCATTATGGTTCTGGGCTTGTTTATCTCGTACAGAACCTTGAACTTTTGCGATATGACCGTTGACGGAGCATTCCCGATGGGTGGCTGTATACTTGCAGCTTGCCTTATGATTGGGATAAATCCGTTCATCGCTCTTTTT
>CADCRJ010000366.1 GCA_902803735.1 uncultured Spirochaetaceae bacterium | reverse complement strand
GCGGGCTTTACTTTTTTGATTCATCCACACATTTCGGAGTTTCTTTATTGGCTTTCAGACCATCTTGCGTTCAAGTCCGAGCAGATTTCGCTTGTTGAGCAGCTAAAGACGCACCTTGAAAAACTTAAAATTGAAAAATAAAAGATGCAGATTGGTCGTAGACCGCACAGAAAATCAATCGCTGTAAGCCAAGCTCAGCTCGTAAGAGTCAAAAGCCCGCTCCGCCTTGAGTTCCGCCGAAAGCACGCCCGCTTTCTCAAGCAGCTCCACCGCGCCCAACCTGCACTGACCGCACACACTTTCCTCAATCAAAAGCTCAAGCGGCAAACGGCAATCCGCTGTGGTGTTCGCTTTAAAAATATTCCGAACCGTAATACCTGCGTGATGAAAATCGTGAGGCTTTTTCTCTTTGGCAAGCTTTTTGGCAATCTTCTCGCCGTCGCCCTCGCTGTAGTTTTGCTTCAACAAATCAAGGTAGAAAAACGCGTAATTGTCGCTTTCTAGGGCATTTTGCGCAATTTTGCGAAGTTCGGGAAGAGCGAACGGAGTTAGAACATCAACAAGGCGTTCGTTGTACCAAGAATTTTTGCGCTTTGAAAAAAGTGGAAGCAATTTGCGCGGGTCGTCAGGAAAAGAAACTTTTCCGAACAGGTCGAAAAGCCGAATATAGCCAATTCGCTTTTTTTGCGATTTTTGTTCAAGCAGTTTTTTGGCAAAATACATATTCTCGTCATCGCTCAGCGCATATCGAAGCTTTCGCGGAATCATCTTGTTTTCTTCTGCGAGAGCTTTCACTTGCTCAAACGCGCTTTTTGTGCTTTTGTGTTGTTTTTGGTATTCTTCACGGTGCTTTGTTGTTTCATCGATTCGTTCTAAAAACGCCCTGAGCTTCTCGTTGGATTTTGCCCGCTCTTGGAGCATTTTGCGTGCGTCTTCGACAGAAACGCCGTGCAAGCAGCAAAAAAGATAATCGTCCTCGCTTTTGTCTTTATCGCGCAGAAACGCCTCTCCGCGCCGTTCCGCAACTTTTACAAGCCCCTCAAAATCCAGAAGAGTTAAAATCGATTCAACTGGAAAAAGATTGCAAACTTCGTAATCATCGCATTTATCAAAACGCTCTAGCAACGCATCGCCAATTTGGGGAAATCCCTCGCGTGAGATTTTGGCTGCTGTGATAAAAAAATGCAGGCAATCCCAGTCCAAATCGTCAGAGATTTCATAAGTTTTGAGGATTTTTGCAATCTCGGAAGCAAGGGCGTTTTTCTGCTCTTCATTCAGCTCGCGGAAAAATTGCAGCGCATATTCGCTCCGTTCGCCCTCACATTGAGGGTCGTAAGCGTAATTGCGCAGGCACAAATCCAAAATCTCTTTTGAAAAATCAACGTCCTTGTGTTCACGAAAAATCAAAAACGCTTTTCCGCGTCCTTTTTTTGCATACTTTTTGAATTCGCTCAAAATCTTTTGCATATCGGCTAGATTATACCATTTTATTTTTTACACAGCAGTAAATTTTTCAAAAAGTTTATTGACAAAAACAAATAATAGCGTAAGAATACACACGTTATCTAATGATAACTTAGATTAGTTAAAGAAAATCAAAATTAGGTACTTTTTACTATTTTGCAAAGTCCTTGGGAGGAATAATGCCGCTTTTATTTGCACCTATAGGAACAGAAGTTAAAGTTTCAAGAATAAATGGAGCTGCAGAGGTCAAGCAACATTTAAATGAAATTGGCTTTAATATTGGCACGACAATTACTGTCATTCAAAAAATCAGTACAGGACTTATCGTAAAAGTTAAAGAATCACGGATTGCCATCGATTCATCCATGGCAGCAAAAATAATGATATGAAAAAATTTTTTTATGGAGCAAAAAAATGACTTTAAAAGATGGTAAAGTTGGCGAAACTTACAAAGTACAAAAACTTGCGGGCGAAAAACCTCTCAAGCGACGTCTCATGGACATGGGATTTACAACAGGTTGCGACGTTTATGTTCGTAAAGTTGCACCTTTGGGAGACCCAGTAGAAGTAACAATACGCGGATATGAGCTGAGCGTTCGCAAAGATGATGCTGAGAACATCGAAATTGCATAATTTTTATAGAAGGACAAAATAATGAGCACAAAAATAGCACTCGCAGGAAATCCAAACTGCGGAAAAACTACAATGTTCAATTCCCTCACAGGCACAATGCAATATGTCGGTAACTGGCCTGGAGTTACAGTCGAAAAGAAGGAAGGAAAGCTTAAAGGGTCTAAAGACCTTATCGTTACAGACCTTCCTGGCATTTACTCGCTTTCACCTTATACAAGCGAGGAAATTGTAAGCCGCGATTATCTTGCAAGCGACGAGCCAGATGCTGTTATCAACATTGTTGATGCAACAAATCTTGAAAGAAACTTGTACCTTACGACTCAGATTATAGAGCTTGGAAAACCTGTCGTAATCGCACTCAACATGGTTGACGCTCTCAAAAAATCAGGTGACAGAATCGACACGGAAAAACTAGGTGAAAAACTTGGCTGCAAAGTGATTGAGACTGTAGCTCTGCACAATAAGGGCGTAAAAGAAGCCGCTACAGCAGCCGCAGAAGCTGCTGCAAGTGCTGCAAATGAACAGCAGAAGGCTCCAGCTCGCTACTTCAAAGCTGATATAGAAGCAGCAATCTCGGAAATAGAGAACCTTCTTCCGTCCGAGGTTCCAAGCAAGCTTTATCGCTGGACTGCAATAAAGTTGCTTGAAAGAGATTCTGTCGTCATTGACAAGATGAACTTTGACGATGCGACAAAAGAAAAAATTGAAGCAATAAGTGCAAAAATTGAGAAAGACCATGAAGATGACATTGAATCAATCATCACAAATGAAAGATACAATTACATCACAGACTTGCTCAAAGGCGTACTTGTAAAATCAGGCAAACGTCTTACAACATCAGATAAAATCGACCGTGTAGTAACAAGCAGAATTCTCGGAATCCCAATTTTCCTTGCTGTAATGTGGTTTGTTTACTGGGTTGCAGTTTCAACAGTTGGAACAATGGCTACTGACTGGGCAAACGACAGCTTTGTAGGCGGTATTCAGGGCATTGTAGAAGAGGCACTTACAAACGCAGGTGCTAATGAAATCCTTATTGATTGTATAGTAAACGGCGTTATCGGCGGGCTTGGAGCAGTATTCGGATTTTTACCGCAGATGGCAATTTTGTTCTTGCTTCTCTCAATCTTGGAAGATGTAGGATACATGGTTCGTATCGCATTCGTAATGGACAGATTGTTCCGCCACTTCGGGCTTTCTGGTAAATCGTTCATTCCGCTCCTTATCTCTTCTGGATGTGGAATTCCAGGAATTATGTCCAGCCGCACAATTGAGAATGAGAATGACCGCCGCATGACGATTATGACGACAACTTGGATTCCTTGCGGAGCAAAGCTTCCTGTAATCGCGCTCATGGCAGCAGTAGTCGCAAGCAAGCTTGCAGGCGGAGACGCTTCTTTTGTAGCACCTCTCATGTATTTAATCGGAATCGCTTCTGTACTCGTAGCAGCAGTAATGCTTAAAAAGACAAAATACTTCCACGGACCAGCTGCTCCATTCGTAATGGAATTGCCACAGTACCACATTCCACAGCTTAAAACAGTTCTTCTCCATACTTGGGAACGTGTAAAAAGCTTTGCTATCAAAGCAGGAACAATTCTCTTCCTCGCTTGTATAATCATGTGGTTGCTCTCAAGCTACGGCTTTGGCGAGGAAGGTTTTGGCCTTGTCGAGCCAAATGAATCTCTGCTCGCTGCAGTAGGCAACGCACTCCGCTGGATTTTCATTCCGCTTGGCTTTGGCGGTGCAGAAGGCGGCTGGCAGGCAGTTGCTTCATCAATTTCTGGATTCAGCGCAAAAGAAGCAATCGTTTCAACAATGGGAGTCCTTGCAAATGTAGACCCAGAGACAGCAGAAGCCGCACTCGAAGAAGAAGAGGCAATCACAACAGTTGTTGGAGCCGTAGGTACTTGGTTCTCTACAGGAATCGCAGCATTCAGCTTCCTTATGTTCAACTTGCTTGACTCGCCTTGTCTTGCTGCAATCGCTACAATGGCAAACGAGCTTAAGAGCCGCAAATGGTTCTGGTTCGCAATTCTGTTCCAGAACATCTTCGCTTATGTTCTTACTCTTATCGTATATCAGTTCGGAATGCTCTTCATTCACGGACAGTTTGGCATTGGCACAGTCTTTGCGATAATATTTACTGTAACGATTCTGTTCGGTTTGTTCCGCCCGAATCCTTACAAAAAAGAAGACCAATTGCGTAAGAAAACACTCTCGGCAGCAGCCGTAATGTAACGACAAAAGGGGCTGACAATAGATAATTAACTTTAGTCAGCCCCGACATTTCTAAGGAGGATTTTATGATTGCAAACATAATCATCATTTGTTTTGTTGTAGCAGGCATATTCTTTTCTGTAAAAACTCTGATAAAAACACACAGAGCTGCAAAGAAAGCTGGCGTTCCAGCTTCATGCTGCGGATGCTCGGCTTACAAAAGCGGTCAGTGCAGTTCCCATTGCTCAAGCAAATAATTGACGAACTCTATTACATAGAAAAACCGAGCGAGAAAGCATATTCCCAGAATGAAGACGTAACGTTGTAAGAAAATCCCATGCTCAAAGCGGGGAATGCCAATTTTGACAAGTACAGCTTCATTCCAAACCCAGGACCATGACAAAATTCGTATTCTTCAGTCCAATCCTGAGCAACAGCACATTCATAAGCTCCATAAACAGAAAAAAGACCTATCGATGTTCTTAAAAGACCATATTCAAGACCCGCAAAGCCACCTGCCATTCGCTCAGACAAGAAATCCGACGGAAGAATCGTAACAGAAGCAGAAGATTTTCCAGAATATTCAGAAATGTGGTTATTACGCCCCCAAACACCAGACGTAGTGGCGATAAGCCGTAATCTCGGCAAAACAGGCTGCTGAACAGACAGCATTGCGAAATATTTTTGCGCCCAACGGGATTCAGGTTCTTTTCTTGTCGAGTACAGGCAAGATGCATTTACTCCCATGCTTACGGACGACAAAAACCAGCCATTCCAAGATGATTTTTTGAATGACCAGCCAACATTTCCTGCAATGGTGTTAAAATCTTCCATAACATAGCGAGATTCATATTTCTTGCGTTTTTCTGCAACCGAAAGCAGTCGGCAGTACTCGTAATAATTTCCTTCCCTGAATTCATGCCTCAGCTGCTTTTCGTTTCTTTCCTCTGAGTAAAAGCTTCTGTACCTGCCACCAACAGAAAAAGTATTATATTCGCCAAGTTTTTCAAGAACAGAAGCTCCTGCTGAGAAAGTTTTAGCTTTATATTTAAAAATTAACTCGTCGTCTAAGTTCTTTACGTCGTAGGTTCCTTTCGCACCTGACGCGGACAACGAAAATCCTGGTATGCCATTAGTTTTTGGAGCATGAAAATAAGTTCCAAAACCCATCATATTATTAGCTGAGAAAATACCGCCAACGGCAAACATGTCATGGATTCCAAACGCGTTGGTATCCATGACAAAACCGCCCCCCATTACAGAGCCTTCAGAACTTGCCACGAACGGAATCGGTAAAAAACTGATTTTTTCTTTTACCACAATTTCAACAGAAGCTTCTGTCTCCGACTGCTGCTTTAGAGACAAATCTATCGTTTCAAAAAGTCCTTCTTCTTGCAAAAGCCCTTCTATATCCGAAAGATTTGTATCCGAGACAGATTTATTCAAGAATTTTTTTACTCTGGACTGCAAATACCAGTTTTTTGTGCGTTTTAAACCTGAAAAATTGATTGAAGTAACTACCAATTCAGACGAAAGCTCAGTATTCTCTTCTTGCTCCGAACTATCAGATACAACAAATTCTTCTGTAGAAACGACTGAGTTTTCTTCAACACTTGCTGATGCAAAGTCTTCCGCGGAGACACAAATATTCGCAAATAAAGGAATTAGAATCAAAAAAAGGAGAAAAGTCCTTGACATACCCGAATTTTATAGAATTCACTTTTACCCGTCAATCTGATATTCTAAAGAAATGAAAACTGTTTTGTTGCGATTCTTAGTTTTTTTTCTTATATTAAGCTCAATAAATGCACGTGATTATCAAAGAAAAGTATTTCTGTGGCAAGACGTAGCCAGCATGGAAACCCAGTTGCGTGATACTGTGCTGTACGTATGCAAAGCAACAGAGCAAACTGACTCCCTGACCCCTGCTGTCATAATTTGCCCAGGAGGAAGCTATCACCATCTCGGAATGCCACACGAGGGCTTTGCAAGTGCAAGATGGTTCAACTCGATAGGGATTACGGCTTTTGTCCTTCGCTACAGGGTCGCTTACAACGAACATCATTTTCCTGCGCAGCTTGAAGACATACAAATGGCAATCGCACACATACGGGAACACGCCCAAGAATACGGAATAGACAAAAACAAAATTGGAGCAATCGGCTACTCTGCAGGAGGGCACCTTGTCACTATGGCAGGAGAATTCTATGCAAGGAACGAGCTTGAAAAACTTGGCGTAAAAACAACCGAGTCGCTTCGCCCAGACTTTATAATGCCCATATATCCCGTAGTCTCAATGCAGGATGATATTGCCCATAAATGGTCTCGAAAAAGCCTTTTAGGACACCGCTACTCCCCTCCTGAAGCCGAGAAAGGATTTTCTTTGCTGAACATCAGGGGCTTCAAATATTCTCAAAAAATCAAAGACGACTTCTCAATGGAAAACGCATCAAACATTCCTGATGACATGCCGCCTACTTTTTTGCTTGCCTGCGAAGATGACCCAGTCGTACTTTACGAAAATTCCGTAAGATTGGATAAAACCCTTACGGACAAAGACGTACAGCATACTTTTGTAAGTTATACGGAAGGCGGGCATGGTTTTGGTATGAAAAAAAATTCAAAAATAATGAAAAAATACCATTGGAACGATGAAAAACTCTTGCCATGGCTAAAAGAAATAGGAATTTTAACAGACAGTAAAACCGCAGACTGATTTACCCATTGTGCTTGCAAATATCTGCCAAAAAGCAAGAATCGCACAACGGCTTACGAGCAGTACAAATGTATCGTCCATGCAGAATGAGCCAATGATGAGCGTGCTCCATATATTCGAGAGGGATTCGTTCTACAAGGCTCTTCTCTACTTCCAGCGGATTAGTTCCCTCTGCAAGCCCTATTTTTGGGCAGATGCGCATAAGATGAGTGTCTACGGGCATAGTAGGCTTATGCCAGACAACGTTAAGAACAACATTTGCGGTTTTTCGCCCAACACCAGGCAAGCTCATAAGAGAATCCCTGGTCTGTGGCACAACGCCGTCAAAATCATCTATAAGTTTCTTACAAAGCCCTATTACATGTTTTGCCTTGGATTTGTACAAGCCAATTGATTTTATGTAAGGAATAAGACCTTCCTCACCCAAGGCAAGTATTTTTTGCGGGGTATCAGCAACCGCATAAAGTTTCTCGGTTGCAATGTTCACGCTTTTATCAGTTGCCTGAGCAGAAAGCACAACAGACACAAGAAGCGTAAAAGGCGATGTCCATACAAGCTCTGACTCAGGCTTGGGATTATGTGCCTTAAACCGCTCCATAACTTCTATTACACTTTCTTTTGATAAAAGCGTGAATTTTTCAGACATTACAGCCCCAATGCCTTTTTAAGAGCATCAACCTTATCAGTCTTTTCCCAGCTGAACTCGTCACGACCAAAATGACCGTAAGCAGCCGTTGCCTGATAAATTGGCTTACGCAAGTCCAAAGTCTTCTCAATTCCAGCAGGTGTACAATCGAACACTTGTTTTACAGCCTCGCTGATTTTTGCGTCATCAACAGAGCCTGTTCCGAATGTGTTTACCATGATTGATACAGGGAACGGAACACCAATAGCATAAGCCAGCTGAACCTCACAACGGTCTGCGAGCTTTGCGGCAACGATATTCTTTGCGATGTAGCGTCCCATATAAGCTGCGGAGCGGTCAACCTTTGACGGGTCTTTTCCAGAGAAAGCACCACCGCCATGGCGTCCCATACCACCGTAAGTGTCAACAATGATTTTGCGTCCAGTCAAACCAGCGTCTCCGTTAGGTCCGCCAACTACGAATTTACCAGTCGGATTGATGAAAAATTTTGTATTTGCATCAAGCAAGCCTGTTGGTTCCAAAATTGGTTTTACAATCTCATTGATAATCGTTGATTTTATTGTCTCGTAAGGAATTCCCTCATCATGCTGATGAGAAATAACTACTGTATCGATGCGAACAGGTTTGTTTCCATCGTACTCAATAGTAACCTGAGATTTTGCATCTGGACGAAGCCATGCGATTTTTCCGCTCTTTCTAAGCTCAGCAGCCTTAAGAAGCAATTTGTGCGAATACATTACAGGTGCAGGCATAAGCTCAGGTGTCTCATTGCAAGCAAAGCCGAACATAAGTCCCTGGTCACCAGCCCCCTGCTGACCTTTGAACTCGTCAAGACCAGTACCAACAACGCCCTGGTTAATATCAGGCGACTGACTGTGAATGACATTCATTACAGCCATAGAATCAGCAGAAATTCCATACTCTTCTTTTGTATAACCGATTCCGCGAACTACATCGCGTACAATCTGCTGTACATCAATTTTTGCTTTTGTTGTAATTTCGCCACCAACGAGAACCATTCCTGTCGTAGCGAATGTTTCACAAGCTACGTGAGAAGAAGGATCTTCTCTCAAACAAGCATCGAGGATTGCATCAGAAACCTGATCACACAATTTGTCGGGATGTCCCTCACCGACAGATTCAGAAGTAAATAAATAGTGATTGTTAGATAAGATAGAAGCCATGTCAGCCCCTCCTATTTAGCAAGATTCGCAAGCTCATACAAGCTTGCACCCGTTTGCAATTTGGATAAATCAACGGGGTTTAATTTACATAAGTTAAGATACAACTTTTATAAATCAAAATATAGAAATGTTTTATATATAGTAAAGCATATATGAAATCTTTGCAATAGAATAGCAAAATTTACCCATTGTCCAAAACTATTCTTTCGGAATATGATAAAAGAATGACAGTTGATGAACTTAGAAGACTTATAGATTTAAAAAAAGAATTTGAATTTTCTTTTCGTGACAAAAACTATAACTTTACTTATGACAAAGATGAGGACGGGAATCCTGTAATCATCTTTGGTGAAACCTATCTTGGTCAAAAATACTCTTCGTTTGGTGAGCTTATAAACAATGCCAAGCTTGGAAATTTTTTTCTTCGCGAAGTCATAAAAACAATACCACTTTAGCAAGAAAAAACTACGCAAGCCTGCTTATTTCTGCAGAACGTCAACGACATGGGAGCTTGCCCCCAATAATTCAGGACGCTCGCAAATAGAACGCTGGTACTCGATAAAATTGCTGAATGAAACCTCATCCATTGCGTTCAGCTCTTTACGCATATAGTCGGCGGCTCCGTCAGGCGCAAAGATTGCCCGACGCTGCAAACCAGATTTTTCAGCAAGAGCATTAATGTCGTCCAACCGCACGTAGCTGTACAAATCATGCTCATCGTTTGTTATAGCATGAAAATCTTTTGTAAGCGTATTTTTCGCAAGACACTCATTTATGTGACCTTCCTTAAAGCAATAGGTAAGAATGCTGTACTCGTTCATCACATAAGACACCAAAATAAATCCGCCTGGCTTTGTTACCCTGCGGGCTTCTTCAAGAGCCTTGAGTTTATCTTCCTCTGAATGCAGATGGTACAAAGGTCCAAACAGCAAGGTCATATCAAAAGTGTCATTTTCAAGAAAATGCAAATCTCTTGCATCACCAGGCCAGCATTTTACTTTTTCATGCTTTGCCATGAGAATATCCAGATTATGTTTTACAAGCTCAACGGCAGTAACATCAAAGCCTTCGCGAGAAAGCGCAACAGAATAACGCCCCGTACCAGCACCAACATCAAGAAGCTTTATTGCTCCGTCTTTGTTTTTTGCAATTTCCGCAGCGAATTTATGTATAAAATCCATGGAGACAGTAAATTCTACGATTCCATGCCGTGTTGTAAGCCTGTGGTCTTCTTTGAATTTGCCGTAATATTTTTCAAGTTTTGTCACTATCAGTTCCTAGTCCTTGTCATCTTCGTCCATATCAGATTCTTTCATTTTCTCGTCAATACCAGCCTGGTTCCTATAATACTGGAACAAGTGCATCCCGTTCTGATTCAGCTTTTTTATTATTGCAACTTCTTTTCCGTCAGAAATCAGATTTGACGCTTCATCTAGATATTTTTGAGCATCATTCTTGTTACCGTTTGAATAATAATACTGCGAAAGGTGCAAAAGCGCGTAATATCGCTCGCCGTTATTCCTTGCACCATCCAATGCGAACTTATAGCGTTTTTCAGCCTTTGACATTCCACCACCAGCAATACGTGGGGCATAATAAAGCCAGTTGCCAATATTTACGTTTGCATTTGTAAAAGTCGGTGAAATTTCGAGGGCTCTTTCATAAAATTTCTTTACTTTGAACCCATAATGAAGAGTCGCTGGAACACTTCTTGTCATGTACGCAGACATTATATCGCCAGTACAAAGGTACATCCATTTACTCACGGAATTTTCGGAGGTCTCTTCCCTATTTTTGATAATCGATTCGTTAAGTTTCATCTGGGCTTTAAGGCGGGAACGATAATCCTTGTTTTCTTTGTACGGAATATCAAGATAATGATATTCTTCCATGACATAGAAAGTCTCGTAAATCGCCTGCTCCTGCTCAAAATCAACCGCATAGTTTTTCAAAACGGCATCGGTCTCTTCTTTAAATTTGCTAATACACGCCAAAGCAGAAGCATTTGTTTTTTCAGCCGTAATCTGCATATGCAAGTTCATAAAATCAAGGAGCCGGGCTTCTGAATATTCAGAAATAATATCCGCGCACACAGTTTGAACACAGAAAAAGAAAATAAAAAGATAAGATAATTTTTTCATACCAACAAAACAACTTCCAATAAGTGAATAGGTTACTATTTTATCAAATATCAATGATTTTTAATAGGTCAAACGGAATTAGAATCAGTATTTTTTATACCCCATATTTTACTTTGTAAAACTTGGGATTCAATCTTATAATATCTTTATGTTTGAGATAGAACTTAAAGCCCACGTTGACGACAGAAAAAGTGTTATTGAGAAGCTCAACGGTTTTGCTTCTTTTTTAGGGGCTGTACAAAAAGATGATGTCTATTGGGGAAAATTTGATGGCGAAAAAAAGATTCAAGCCAGAATCCGCAAAGAAACCCCTTTTAACAGTGATGAAGTTCCTTTTGCAACAAAAGGCGAGGAACATATTTTTTTGACTTACAAGCGAAAGGAAATACGGACAGCTTCGGACGGCACTTCTTGCGAAGTAAACGACGAGAAGGAATGCACGATGTCCGACGCCGCTGCCTTGGAATCGCTCTTCAGCGATTTGGGGCTTTCTGTTATGCTTGAAAAACATAAGACAGTTCTTGGCTGGAGCTTTGAGCAATTGCATCTGGAGCTTTGCACAGTACCGCCCCT
>CADCRJ010000365.1 GCA_902803735.1 uncultured Spirochaetaceae bacterium | reverse complement strand
GTGTGCTACATCCATACTTGTTTTGTTTATTGTATCAAGAAGAGTCTGCATTCCGTCTTTGCTAAAGAATGCATCTGAAGCGAGCGACTGAAAGTACTTGCCTTTATCAAGAATGTTTATGTCCTTTTCTTCAAGTTTCTCAACATTTACTTCGACGGTCTTTTCGGAAGCATCTTCTTCTTTTGCCGATTCTTTTACAATTTTTTCTTTTGGCTTACCAAAAGCAAGCATGATACAGTAAGGCATCAAGAATGCGGCGGCCAAAAGTATGAGCAAATTAAAAGTTGATGCATGATTTTCGTGTATTATTGAGTCTACACATGCATAAACAACCGTAATGACCGCAAAGAAAGAAATAAAACTGACCTTCGCAGTATTACGTATCTTTATTATTACTAGAAGCGCTCCTAATGCCAATGCAAATAAAGCCAAAGTTACGAGCGAAATGTATATGATTGGATCCGAAAACAAAATAACTACTCCTAACAAGGAATAAAAGACTTTTTAAGCTTTTACAATACCTTTAATATTATCATCGAACAATTCTATCGTCAAGTTTTCATTTTTTTTCTATTCTACGCTTGACGAGAGTACCTTTTATCTTGTTTATTAAGACTTTTAACAAAGAGCGACGACCAAATTTACGCAGAAATGAAGTTGCTGTATCATCCATTGTGTAGTCTGAGCCAAATTTTTGTTTAAGCTCTTCCCAGTATTTTATCAACCAAACATAGAGGTCGCTTTTTGTTCTGTTATGAAAAAAGCGCATTATGTGATGCTTGTCGATGATTCTGATTGTTGGAAGATACACATTTTCAAACCATGACATTATAGCCTCATCCATACCTATTTCATCAGTTTTATTCATATTGATGTAATATTTGTGTGTCAGGATATGATTGTATATAACGTCATATTGTCCAGGAACGGAAAAATCAAGGCACCAGAAATCCGTAACGTCTCCAAACCCTGTTTCGCCGTAGAAAACACGTTTCTCATAGTTTATGACATATTTAGTCATTTTTTTGAGAGAATCATTTGGATTGAGTTTTATCTCGCTTTGGAGGCTTACTACTTCTGCGTCTATGAACTCAATGCCCTTTGTTTTTGCTACGGATACGCGATGGTTTCCATCACGGACAAAGTAAACGCCGCCAAGTTCGTAGAGAGAGATTGGTGGAAGCTGGATGTCCTGAATGTGCGCCATGTCTATGTGTTCCCAGCGATTCTTCAGATGAAGGTTCTTTGGGAAGAATTTGTTGTCAAAATCCTGATAACGACCTTCGCTGCCTACTATAAGCTTTACAGGTATAACTTGCATGCCTTTGTAGACCTCGTTATTAGGGCGTAAAAGTTTCTTTATATCAGAAAAGGAAATCAATGTAGCTTCGTCAGGATTCAGAAAGTGCTGGACTTCGTTAAAAAGTGCTTTGTTTCTGGCTTTTGCGAAATCTTCTTCTGTTTGAGCTGATGTCATAAAACTACTCCTTTTTATAGAGGTGTTCTAGAATAAAGGTGTCTTGTAACCTTTTTTCTAGAACAGGTCTAGTCATCTATTTTGAACCTGTCTCGTCAGTTTCAATGTCATTTAATTCTATGATAACATAACTATAGGCATTGACAACTGTTGTATGTTCTGATTTTGTGATTCTTTGCGAATTTATGTCGTACAAGTGAATATGACCATGTACTAGATATTTTGGGCTGAAATGCTTAATGAACCAGTTGAAGCACTCAAAACCCTTGTGGCAAGGGTCTTCTTTATCATGTATATGGCGGGGAGAAGCATGTGTCAAAAAAATGTCTAGATAAGTGCCGTATCGAATTTTGTTCCAGAAGAGAGCAGGGGTGAGTTTTAAAAGATGTGTAAACATCTGGAACTCTGTATATTGACTTAGTCCGTTATTATAGCGGATGGAGCCAGATACGCCTCCAATAAGCAGAGGGCGTTCTTTTCCGTTCTTGCCTTTTATTTTAAGGGATTTTTCTTTTAATACCTTAAAACCAACGTAAGTCGCACCGTGGCAGCAACTCATCTCATAATTCATAGATGCCCTCATCATCTGAGGCTGAGCCATGTCACGCTGGTTTCTGTGGTTTTTGTGATAGTAGCCGAATTCTTTTAAATTGTGGTTGCCAAATATAAAAAAAGTCGGCTTATTAAGCGATGAAACGATAAAGTCTATGTAATCTGAAGGAAGATCGCCTGCGCACAAAATAGCGTCTATGTTGGCAAAACGTTCTTTTATTGTTTCGCTGTATACAAGGGGATCTATTTGATCAGAGACACATAGAATTTTCATTTAAATACCTGCTTTTGCCAAAATCTGTTCAAGTTTTTCTTTGCCAATCAGCTCTATCGGTCTGTTCTCGGCATAGCCAGATGCAGAGCTTGTGAAGCCCGCACTTGTGCACACAATCGCTTTTGTGCAGTTGAGAGATTTTGATATATCAAGAATCTGCCTGATCTCTGCATCTTCCAGAGGTTCGGTGTCCCTGTAGAAGTCAATGAGATACAGCTGTTTCCTTACATTCATCCAATCATCTTTTTTCTGCTCTGTCGCGATAATCTGTATACCCCATTTCTTTGATTCGATTTTTTGAGCCTGCATATTGAGACCTGCCAAAGCGGCCTTTTTGCAAAGCTCTGCAAATTCAGCTCCAGAACAGGTGAGGAACTCCTTTAAGCTGTCATTTGACTGCAAATCTTTGTATTCAGAAAGTTTCGCGCCGACATCCCTAAAGCCGTGGTTTTTCTGGTAAATAATCTGCCAGTGCTCCAACGCCTTGTCAATGTTGCGGTTTTTCTCATAGCAAGCTGCAAGAAAATAATGTGCATAAAGAGTTTCCTGCGAATTATCATCTTTTGAGGCTTGCACGGCTTTCTCGAACTCAAGCTGAGCGTTGTCTATTGAGTTTGCCATCATGTAGCATGAGCCGCGCTCAAGCAATGCCCTTTGTTTGAATTCTGGATCACGCAACGATTTCTCAAAGGCTTTGATAGCTCCTGAATAATCCTTGCTTTCTTTGAGAATCTTTCCCAAATAGTAATAAGAAGAGAAAGTTTCTGGACTTAATTGTATTGCACTGTCAATTTCTTTTCTTGCTTCCGTGTACTGTTTTGCTCTAAAAAGAAGGTAACCAAGCGAAGCGTGAGCTTTTGCATGTTTCCTATTAAGCTGCAATGTTTTTTGATAAAATCCCATTGCACTTTCAGCCTGATTCAGCTGTTCGTACAGTTTGCCGCACATGAAAAAATTTTCTGCGTTTGTAGGCGCAAGCTTTGTAAGAAGAAGAAATTCTTTTAAAGCATCGTCAATTTGGTTGAACTTTAAGTAAAGCTGTGAAATTTGCTTTCTGAATTCAACTTCAGGAATCTGTTTTCCAAAAATTGCGTTCTGGCTTACAAGCTTATATTCCATAAGAGCCAGCTCGTTCTTTTTATCCGCAAGATAAGCTTTTCCCAAATAATAGTGTGCAAGATAATCCCGCGGGTTTTTAGCGATTAATGATTTTGCTACTTTTTCTGCAGCTGCATATTTCTGCTGCTTTATAAGCTTTGATATAGCGTCGAGTTTTTTAGGCTGGAAAAGAGATTTAAAAATTGCAACTAAAAGAAAGCATATACCAACTGCTAGAACTGCGATGATAACCATCAAAATCATGTGTGAAAAATCCTCCAAGATTTTTTTACATATAAATCCACTTTATTACAGAGTATTCTTTTTGACGAGCTCTGTCAAATATTGAGTTTTTTTTATTGTAAAATTTCGACTTTTTTAGTAAAACTAAAAGTGAAGTTTCAAAAATCAAACGACTTTTGAAACGGGTTTAAAATGCTTCTTTATAAAAATCGGCTTATTCGCCGAAAATAAATATATGAAAAGAATTTTTCTATCGATTTTTATTTTAAATTTAATTTTCT
>CADCRJ010000364.1 GCA_902803735.1 uncultured Spirochaetaceae bacterium | reverse complement strand
TCGCAATGCCTAAGTCAAACGGCTACCAGTCGCTGCACACGACGGTCGTCTGCGAAGGCAAGCCTCTAGAAATACAAATCCGAACGGCAGAAATGCACAACATGGCGGAACACGGTGTCGCGTCCCACTGGCTCTATAAGAAGGGCATGAACCATGACAAGGTTGACATCAACTCGCTCGGCATTTTTAACCAGCTACAGGATTTGAAAAAGGAAAATCTCAACGACACGGATTTTTTTGCGCAGCTAAAGAACGAGCTGCTTGGAGACGCAATTTTTGTCTTTACGCCACAAGGAGATATTGTCCAGCTCCCAGCAGGCTCTACGGCAATAGACTTTGCTTATCACGTTCACAGCGCAGTCGGCGAGAAAATTGTCGGCGCAAAGGCTGACGGCAAAATAATCCCAATAACAGCACCGCTGCAAAACACGCAGATTATAGAGATTCTCACCAACCCGCAGGCACATCCGACCGAGAGCCAGCTAAAAATCGTAAAAACCTCAAAGGCAAGGCAGAAGATTCACTCTTGGCTTGTCGCCAACGACGAGAACTTTGTTGATAAAGCCGCCGAGGCACAAAGAGCAGCTGACATCGCAAAGAACAATGACCACTCAAAGCAGATTCAGGAAGAGAAACGCCGAAAAATGCGAAGCAAGAACGGCTTGAACCCTGCATTACTGCAAAACGCATTTACTGGCAACATAAAGATAGAGAACACAAAGAACATGATGTTCTCGCTAGCCGGTTGCTGCTCGCCAAAACCAGGCGACCCGATTGTTGGATACGTAAGCAAGAACAAGGGAATTATGATTCACAAGGCAACGTGTCTTACGTTCCAGCGAATCCCGAACATAGAGCACAGAATGGTTGAAGTAGAGTGGGAAAAGCGAACGGCGGCAGACCTCGCAAAAAAACAGCAGAAAGCCGAAGCGGAGCCTGCCCCAAAAACAAACGACTAGTTTCTAGCGTCCGCCGCTTCGTATCTGACCAGGAATGTACCCCTCGTCCTTCATGCGGACGAGCGTTCCCGGCAAGATTTGTAGCGGCGTGTACAAAGCACAGTCGTGGTCTGCGTTAACCCAATCAAGCTTCTCGCCTGTTTTTGGATTAATGAATTCATATTCACTACCAAGCACAGTCTTACAAAGTTCATCAGGCGAGATAAATTCAAGCTCCGTACCAGCATCAATCTTATTAAGCGGGTCAAGCGGATAAATTTTCCAACCTTCCTTTTTCTGAACAGTCTTTATAACTTTCTCAGGATGCTGCTCCAAATCTTTGAGCACAGCGGCACGGGCACCTGGATGCATTGCAGCAATCTCTGCCTCTCTTGCGGCAACAAGCTCACTTCCGGCAGCAAGCACAGCATTTGCATCAGAATCGCTAAGGCACTCTTTTACGGCAGCGGCAAGTATGAACGGTGAATCGCTGGCACCAACAGTAGTTTTGTCCGCTTCGCCGCGATTGTAATAGAAACCTGTCGTACTCTCGCGATGAGCAACCTCATCAAGCGAGCGAATGAAAGGCTCAGCTTCCTCGGCAGAAATCTTGCCGTCCAAAGCATCAAGAGCTTTTCTGTAGGCACGAGTGACCATAGCCACATAATAAACGGACTTCATGCGCCCCTCTACCTTTATCGCGTCTACGCCAGCTTTTTTCATGTCATCAAGGTGGCGAATCATGCACAAATCCTTGCTAGACAGCACCGCCGTAAAATTCTCACCCTCAAAGACAGGAAAATACTCACCTCGCCTTTGATGCTCCTCTAACAGCAACGCACCGCTTTTTGCAATTGCGGCGGCTTCGTCAGAGTTCAGCGGATTAGTGTGATTGAGCTTATTTCCGTCAACAAGCACGTCGTAGTCCCAGCGGCACGTATGGCTGCAGAATCCAGACTGTGCACTGCGCCCCGTCAGGTACGCGCTCATAAGGCAACGCCCAGAATAAGCAATGCACATTGCACCGTGAGCAAAACACTCAAGTTCCATCTCAGGGACGGCATCCTTAATCTCGCGAATCTCGCTCAAAGTCGCCTCTCGGCCAAGTACGACGCGGGTAAAGCCCAAATCGTGGTACATTCGGACAGCTTCTTTGTTCACGCAGGAAGCCTGCGTAGAGAGATGCAAGTGCACGTTCGGGAATTCCTTCTGCAAAAGGCGTACCATTCCCAAATCCTGAATAATGAAAGAATCAATAGGATACTGATGAAAGTAGTCCAAATTCTTCATAAACTGGTCAATATCATGATTATGAAAACTTATATTCAAAGCGCAGTAAAGTTTTTTCTCAGGATA
>CADCRJ010000363.1 GCA_902803735.1 uncultured Spirochaetaceae bacterium | reverse complement strand
ATATATATTTGATAGCAGGAGGTAGCAATATGACAAGTTTAAGCATTCGTATGGAAGATGAAACAAAAGCTGGTTTCGACAAATTTTGTGATGAAATAGGGCTTTCTGTGTCCTCGGTGTTCAATATGTTTGCCAAAAAAGTTGTTCGGGAGCAGAGGATTCCTTTTGAAATCAACGCGAATCCGTTTTATTCAGAAGAGAATATGAAATTTCTGCGGGAATCAATCGCGCAGGACAAATCTGGCAACACAAAAAGCATTCCAATGAATGAACTGGAAGCAATGACAGAATCAAAATGAATATAGTTTGGACTCAAAATGCAATGGCAGACTTGACTCAGCTAGTTGAAAACAACCAGCGCAAGATTCTGTTGAAAATCATCAAGCTGATAAATGACATACAACGCAACGGTGCCGAAAAGGGACTTGGCAAACCCGAAGCTTTAAAGCACGACCTTTCTGGATATTGGAGCAGGGAAATCACAGATGAAGACCGCCTTGTGTATCGACTGGACGAAAATGGTGATTTACACATAGTTTCCTGCAAAACTCACTATCACAAATAACCCTTTTATCGTCCAGCAATGCTGCTGCATAAAAAACACCGTGCAGAAGTCACTGGAAAAAGCTGAAACGCTATATAAATCCTTAATGCAGGAGTATTTTGGATAACTAAAAATTAATATAACTGCTATAATAATATTATACTTAATGATGGAGGCATACTATGAGACAAGTGACTGTAAAAATTGCAAATGTTGATACTGTTGTTACTGTGGTAGATTCAAAATCAAAAAAGCAGGTTCTTACTACCAATGATATTGAAATGGATACTAGAGCTGAAAAAGCTGTTAAGGCAGCCCTTCAAAAAGCAAAAATTTGCAAGAGACCTGTCGCCAGATATGATGCCACTTCAAAATCTGTAACATTAGGATAAGTTATGAATGCAAATGAACGCAAACCAATGATTCTTGTTATTGCCGGACCAAATGGGTCTGGAAAAAGTACAATAACCCAATTTTTTGATACAGTTGGTGCTTATACAAATGCGGATGAAGTTGTAAGAATAACTGGAATGTCTGTTATCGATGCAGCGAAGTTTGTCGATGAAAAACGATATGAATCTATAAAAAATAGGGAAGATTTTTCTTTTGAAACAGTTCTATCTTCTCAATACAAATTAAATATCCTAAAAAAAGCAAAAGAAAATGGGTATTTTATAAAATGCGTATTTGTTTTGACTGCGGATCCAAAGATCAATGTTGAGCGTGTAAATGCAAGGGTAGCGGCGGGTGGACACGAAGTTCCTGAAGATAAAATAATCAGTAGGTATTATGGTTCAATATCTAATATTAAGAAGTTAATTGAGTTATGCGATATTTTGCATGTTTATGATAAC
This sequence comes from uncultured Spirochaetaceae bacterium, assembly GCA_902803735.1. Classification (GTDB taxonomy): domain Bacteria; phylum Spirochaetota; class Spirochaetia; order Treponematales; family Treponemataceae; genus Treponema_D. The sequence continues at coordinate 872 of CADCRJ010000363.1, read as the reverse complement.
TCACTGGATAAACCTGTTCGAATTATCAGAAAGCATAAATCTGAATTTTCTATCTACCCAAATAAATTATGGTCACAAACAAAAATACTTAGTTTGTTAAAAGATTAAATATGCTAAAAAAATAACCCAGCTGCAGCAATATTTTGCGTAGCAAAATTTGGTAAGCACGGTCGCGTACAACGAATATTTCGGTTAAGTTTTAACTTTCATATTAGGCTCAAATTAAGGAGTCTAATATGAAAAAAGAACTAATTAAACAAATTGAGCAGCAAATGTCGGCGGTGCTGAACAATGCCCAGAATGCAAAACTGCATGAAGTTCTGGAACATGAATTTTATGCAGTAGAAATTATACCTAAACAAACAGAAACAGAGCTTACACAAGCAAAAGGAAATGTAGAACTGCTTGCAGATTTCTTAGCCGCAAAGCAAGTGGAAGGTTGTTCTGCACGTTCTATTTGTTATTACAAATCCACACTTGAAAATGCAATTAAGATTCTCGAAAAACCTTTTAATCAGATTGAAACTGAGAACTTGCGTGTTTATTTGAGCGAATATCAGAAGAAAAACAATGCTTCTAAACAGACAATTGATAATATTCGACGTATTCTTTCCAGTTTTTTTACATGGCTTGAGGATGAAGATTACATTCTAAAAAGCCCTGTGAGACGAATTCATAAAATTAAGACAATGAAGCAAGTAAAAGAGACTTATTCTGATGAAGCATTAGAAAGACTCCGGGATAACTGCAAAACTATTCGTGATTTAGCCCTTATTGATATGCTTGCTTCTACAGGTATGCGTGTTGGGGAGCTTGTAAAACTCAATAGAGTTGATGTTGATTTTGTAAACCGGGAATGTGTTGTACTGGGT
>CADCRJ010000362.1 GCA_902803735.1 uncultured Spirochaetaceae bacterium | reverse complement strand
TTCTCAGCAAGGTGCTTGTTCTCCATGAGTTTTTCTACAGGAACTGGCATTCTCCATGTCCAGTTAAAGTCCGTTACTGTTCCTGGAATGTTGATTCGCTCGTCATTCGGATTTGCGGCGTAGTATTTTTTGTCAAGGTAGAGCCAGTCCTGCAACGGGTTTATGAACCATGCGCCAGAAGTCTTTGCGCATGCGGACATTACGAGGTTTGCGATTTCTGGCGAGAATTCGTTGTCGCAAAGTTCTGCGCCCGTGTTCTCGTCACGCTCTTTTTCTTTGAGAAATGCCCCTACAAAAGCTCTTACGCTATCCCTCTCGGAATTCCACCATTGGCGTAGGGTAGGGGAGTCGTGTACGCTCGTCGTAACGACGCATCTCTTGCTAAAGCTCTCCAGACTGTGGTATGGCTGCCCTTCACGGAACCAGTCCCTGCACCATCTTATTACTGCAATTCCTAGAATCTCATAGGAATCAAGAACTTCTTTCATGCAGCTGATAAAAATGCCCAAGTCCTCGCCGCACGGAACCATTTTTGAGCTTGGTATAAGCTCGCTGAATATCCTGCGCGCTTGTTCCTGCCAGAGACGTTCTTCTTTTGCAGAATTTTCAGCAAAAAGCTCGCTCAGCTGTTGCTTCTCGTTGTTGTCCAGCGTGTTCCATGCGTTTGTCTCGCCATATTTGAACATAGGTACGAACCTGTCTTTTTTTATTTCAAGCAGAGTCCTGTTTTTCCACCATTTATCAAGCAGGTTCTTTATATCCTGCTGAATGTATTCATCAAAATCCATGTTTGAGAGATTTATGTTCTCAAATTCTTTTGGGGACTTTATGCTTGGCTTGAAATTCCACAGCTCTTCATGACCGAGCCTGTCGCACACAAGAGAAAGAATGTCATGGCTCTTGTCAAGACTTCCTGTAAGCCTGAAAAATGCTTCTGTCGGAATATGAGGCTCGCTCAGCCAATGTATACGCTCTGTAGAGAATCCCATCTCGCTGAGCGTTTCCCGTGAGATTGTCGATGTAGGAACTGAATGTCCCATTTCCGTGGTCTTTTCGCCTTCTGGAGTTGCCCAAAGCCTGAAAAATCCCGGAATATGGTCAAGCCTGTATGCGTCAAAAAAGTTTTCCACAAGCGAAAGGCGCAGCTTCCACCATGCAAAATTGTCTTTCTCGTGGTTTTCCCACTTGTAAATAGGAAAGCCCCAGTTCTGCCCAGTCGGGTTGTCGCCGTCTGGAATGGAACCTGCGTGCATGGTCGTATCGAACAAATCCTGATAAGCCCAGACATCGCAAGAGTCTTCGTTCAAAAGGATTGGAAGGTCGCATTTGAGCATTATGCCTGTTTCGTGCACTTTTTTGCAGCTTCTCTCAAGCTGATGGTAGGCGACAAACTGCTCCCATCCGTAGAAAATGTGCTTGAACATAAGCTCCTTGCGGTTCCAACGCTCTTCTATGTCCTCTTTAGAGAGTTTTTTGTCTTCTTGCCGCCAGTTTATCCAGCCAGACTGGTTGTATTCTTCTTTTAGGTTCTTGAAAACGCAGTAGTCCTTTACCCACGAGTTTTTATCAATGAATTCCATGCATTGCGATTTCCAGTCAATGCCATCGTTACAGCCGGTATTGATTATGGAGTCGAAAAGTTTTTTAAGCATAGAGTCTTTGAGTTTTTGAACTGCCGCATAATCAAAGCGGTCATTGTTTTTCATTTTTAAGAAAGTGTCATATTCTTTTCTGAATGCTGGGTCTTTCTCATAACAGGTACCGAAATTTGTAATATCCTCAAGCGTTATGTAGATTGGATGAAGGGCGAATGCGCTCAGACTGGAGTATGGCGAGCTGTGTGTTCCTGTATCAAGGATTGGCAGCAGCTGTATTATTGACAATCCCGAATTTTTGCAGAATTCTGCGAATCTTGGAAGTGCTGTAAATTCACCTATAACAGGGGATTTTTCTGTTCTGATTGCTCCGAGTGGAATTGCAACGCCGCTTTTGTTCGAGATTGGGAAATTCATATCATTCTCCTGTGAAAAGAATTATAGCATATCTTCGTTTTATATGAAAAGTTAAAAAGCTTTGACGATTCAAAAAGTTTGTTGCTTTTGAACGTGATTATCCTATAAATCCCTGTTTCCAATGCCATACAGGTTTTGCGAGCTTGTAGCTGAACGGCTGAGTTCTGTCAAAATCAGGAAGCCATTCCGTGTCGGCACACAAATCCTGATAAAAAAGGTAGTCAAAGTCATAGGCTTCGATGAGGTCTTTTAAATCTGTGTCCTCTGTTGTGTTTACGAGCCTGTTTTCTATAGTAGAAAGAGCTTTGCTTCTGGCATTCAGCTCTGCTTCCGTGCCCTTGAACGGAACAGGCGTGTATTGTGACATGAGCGAGATTATTGCTTTTTTGTCCGCATTCTGCTTTAGCCAATCCAATACGTCGGCGGTCTCAAAAAAACGTCCTGGCAGGAAAAGGTGTCGTATAATTACGCCTTGCTGAATCTTATCCTTGGTAATGCCGTCTTTTGTGACCTGCTCTATTCTTAGTGGATTGTGCTCTATCATCCAAGAGATTGCTTTTTTTGCCGCTTCTGGATAGTCTGCGGCGGCGCATAGGTTCCTTGAGATTTCGGGGCTTAATGTTTTTAGGTCTGGCAGCCAGATGCTTACAAGCCCGTCCAGCATGGAAAGCATTTGAGTTGAGTCGTAACCGCTGGAGTTCCAGCAAACAGGAAGGTTGAGTCCTTTTTTCTTGGCTTCTTCAAGACCTCTTGCAATGGCGGGAATATGGTGACTGCCTGTGACAAGGTTTATGTTTTCTGCACCTGCATCTTGAAGCCTGATGCAAATCTCTGCAAATTCTTCAATAGAAACGTTCGCTCCCATTCCTTGCTGACTAATCTGGTAATTCTGACAAAAAGCACATCGCAGGTTGCAGCCTGTCAAAAAAATTGTGCCGCTTCCTCCGTGCACGGTAATCAGCGGTTCTTCTCCAAAGTGTAGACAGGCTGTCGCAATGCGGATGTCTGAAGGCTCCTTGCAAGAGCCTGTCGTGCTAGAACGGTTCACGCCGCAGTTCCTTGGGCACTGGCGGCAGTTTGTGTACAAATCGCAGTTCTGCATGGTTTTACAAAGCACCGTTGTCAAGAATAATGCTCATCATGTTCTGGAGTGCGTCCAAAGGCAAGCTTTCTGCTTCAAAATTCACAAAATCGCGAAGATTTTCCCAGTCGTCATCAGAGAATACTGAAAAATCTTCACTCGTATCATTGTCAATGAAGCTCTGAAATGCTTTTATTCGGTTGATATTTTCCTCGCTTGGCTCTTCCGATGGGTTTTCTGAACCAAAAATATATGTGTTAAGCCAATAATCCGAGATTTGTCTTGCAAGAGAATCAATATTTCTGTTGTTGTTCTCAAAAAGTTTTGCAATTTGCTGACAGGCACGTTTTCCGTCATAATGCCCGCCGTTGTTTGCTCTGTCATATTTTACGGCTTTGTGAATGTCTGAAACAAATTTTTCAATAGTAGTCATGGTTGTTATTATAGAAAAACAAATATAAAAACACAATTATCTATAAAAATAAAGTGCTCTTTTTTCTTGACTTTTGTTTTAACAGAATTTAGACTTACAGTATGGACTTAAAAACTGTTTTAACGCCTGATACTGTAGAACTGCATCTCAAAGGAAAGACAAAAGAAGAAATTATCGATGAGATGTTGGATATACTTATCAGAGCTGGAAAGGTAGCCGATAAGACTACTGCGCGAGAATGTGTGCTGGATCGTGAGCGAAAGATGTCGACTGGTATGAAACACGGTATTGCTATTCCTCACGGAAAGACAGATACTGTTGCAGATTTGGTTGCTTGTATTGGTATTTCTGACAATCCTGTCGATTTTGACTCATTGGATCAGGAACCTTGCCGTATTTTTATTATGACACTATCTCCAATCAATAAGACTGGTCCTCACCTCCAGTTCTTGGCTGAAGTGAGCCTCCTGTTTAAGAGTGCTGAGAAACGTGCTCAGATTTTGGATACTCAGGATAAAGCCGAGGTCATTAAGATTCTTACAGAGTAGTTTTATTATGCTGTGTCAGAATTAAAAATCTCTGCATGGTCAGATTTAAAGTGTATGCAATTTTGTATGTGCTTTTTATCTGAGGCAGGGATTTTTTGTTTTTAATTAGATCTCTTCGGAAAACGATAGTTGCTTTGAGGCTGTTGTTTCCGAACAACTCTATTATAAAAAAGTGGCATTAATATGAAATTAGAACGTTTCTTTGAAGTGAAAAATGGTCGCCTGTTTACCATGGACGGGACAGAGACACCTGTTTCCTCTGATATGGTAAAATCTGTAAAATGGAGCGACGTTGAGCCAGAGCCAGAGGCTTACAATGAGTCTTATCTTGCCGACTTGAGAACAGCTCTGAAAAATCTTGAAGAAGAAAAAAAATTCGTTGTTATTGAGCCTGTCGTTGACAAGAATTATAGTGACGAAGCTTTTATTGCCGCAATGTCTCATACAGCCCGCAGAATTAAGGATTGCGTGTCTGTTATTGGTTTTGCGATTCCTGAAAAATTTGCCACATCCAAGGATGAGTTTATGGCAGAGCTTTTGAGGAAACATGGACACTATTGTTTCTTCTCTAAAACAGGTGGCTCGGAAGAACTTTGCGGTTATTAGCTTTTTTTTGCTTAAAACTGTAGACTTTTCAAATGAATGCGATATGTTTTTAATGTTTTTTTTATAATTTTTTAATAAAACTCTAAAATCTCCATTGATTAAATTTTTCATTTGTGAGATTATAAAAACATTATGAATTCGTACAACATAAAAGTTCTACAAGGATCTATTCTTTTTAGCGGGCTTTTTTTAGGAATTTGTTTACTTATAGTACATTTGCTCCCCGCAGCTGCTACAGAGCGTCCTGTTGAGACCAAATCTGTAGTTGCAGCTTCTGAGTTCAATTCAAATACTGTACTTCAGACTGCAGAGCTTACAGAAGATTATTTTATTGACGCTGGGTTTAAGACGGATTATTCTGATGATTATTCTCCAAGGGAAGATAAAGGCTTGGCTCTTTACAGACAGCCTATGTCGCGTCCTGCTGTTGAATGGTTCTACACGCACATAACAAGTAGCCGCGAGGTCGCTCAGGCTATACTGGAGAATGCTGACAAGAATGATATTCCGTTGTCGCTTGCTTTTGCTTTGGCTTATGTAGAGAGCAATTACAAGGCTTCTGCTGTGAATACAAATACAAACTATACGGTTGACCGCGGTTTGTTTCAGCTGAACAGTGCGTCGTTCCCGAATCTTACCGAGGAAGAGTTCTTTAATCCTAATACAAGTGCCTTCTATGGAATGAAACATCTGCGTTACTGCATGGACATTGCTGGTAACGAGATTACAGCCCTTGCGATGTACAATGCGGGTGCTTTCCGTGTTAAGAATAATAATACGCCTCAGCATACTCTCAATTACGTTGCGAAAATTTCAAAATACCGTGGAAAGCTTGAAGGAATGTTCACGAACGAAGTTGTAGCGTTCTATGATACTGATTCTACTAGTCAGGCTCTTGCTTTTGCAAACTAGGTTTGCAAACTTCGTTTGCAAGCTACGATAGAATCCTAAAAAAAGGCTGCTTGGAGCAATTGCTCTGTTTGGCAGCCTTTTGTTTTTTTGCTAGTCTTTTTTAGGTTTGCGCCCACAAGATTTCTTTTCTGTACAGAAGCCTGAAACCTCGCATTTTGGAACAAAGAAATTCTCGCAAATCCATGCCCACTCTTCTGAATATGCTGAGAGAGAGCTTTTTATCTCGTTTGCGAGCGTTCTTATCTCTGTATACGCCCTAGTGCATAACCGCTGGTTCATAAGATTTATCATGTTGCGAAGGTTTCGCTTGTCAACAATCTTTGTCATCATGCCGAGCGGTAGTACATTTGCGGCGTCTTCCCTTGAAACTCCAGCTTCAAGCAAGGCTGCGTATTGTTTTTGTATAAAATCCATGCACTCGCCGTAGAGTTTTGCGGCTGAATCCGAGCCTTTGACCGCTGGTGGTATAAAATACTCAAAGTTGCCGCAGTTCACGTATCGGGTGCTTTCTTGCAAGCGGGTAGGTGAGCCGCCAATATGAGTGTAATACTCCCTTATGGCACGGGCAGAGTAGCCGCTTATACAAAGCTCTATGTCAACGTATTCAAGAACACGCCCATGTCCGCTTATAATGCATTCTTTTGCGCGTTTTATGTTCTTTTCTGCGTCATCGACAGGACTGTTCCAGCAAACTCCAGCCATCTTGCCTATTTTTTGCAGAGGATATTTGTCAGTTGTCTCAAATATTTGAATCAATTTGCTTTCCTTAAACTAGTTTTTCCAGCCAGTATATTTGTCACATTCAAGGATTTTGCGGGCATTTTCCACACGTTCCTGAGTTGGTGACTCTGTATCTTTTAGCACGTAATTAAGTCCTAAATCCTTGTATTTGACTGCTCCCAAGCCGTGGTACGGCAGAATCTCAACGCGCTGAACATTGTGCAATGTACGGATAAAATCCCTTGTTCTCGTGAGATACTCGTCATTATCCGTGATTCCAGGAACAAGTACATGGCGAATCCAAATCGGTTTGTTAATTTCGTCAAGATATGCGAACATATCCATTATGTTCTTTCCGCTGTGACCAGTCAGTTTTATGTGCTCCTCCTCATCGATGTGCTTTATATCGACAAGAAGCGTGTCCGTTACTTCCATGAGTGACTGGAATTTTGCGAACCATTCGCCCTCTCTTGTGAAAGGCTCTCCCGCTGTATCAATACAAGTGTTTATGCCCTGTTCTTTTGCTTTCTGGAATAATTCAAGCAAAAAGTCCAGCTGGCAGAGAGGTTCTCCACCAGATACTGTTATACCGCCCTTTTTCCCCCAGTAAGATTTGCAAGAAAGGGCTTCTTGTATAAGCTCGTCTGTTTCCATCAACTTGCCTGCTTTCATATTCCATGTGTCTGGGTTATGGCAGTATTTGCATCTTAGACGGCAACCTGTTGTAAAAATAATGAACCTTACTCCTGGTCCGTCAACTGAGCCAAATGATTCCAACTGGTGAATGTATCCTTTCATTTCTGTACCTCTTTCAAAATCGTATTGTATCATATTTTTGCGTTTATGCCCATTGTCGCATAAATCGCTTTGATGTCATTGGTGTACACGCCCTTTGAGGAGTAGACTATCAGCGGCTTTTCTACTGTAAGCAGGGGGCGGGCGTTTTTCTGGGCTTGCACAAGAATCATTGTTGGCGGCTGGTCTACAAAAGGATGTACGAACTGCAATCTTTTTGCTGTCAGCTTGTAGTGAGCGAGCCGTTCAAAAATCTCCGTTGTGCGTGAAGGTTTGTGAATCATAAAAAAATCCCCGTTTTGCTTCAAAAGATACGCGGCGGCTTTTATTACATCGTCAAGCGTGCATAAAATCTCATGCCGTGCGATGTTCTTTGCGTTCGCGGGATTTTGTCTGCCGCTGCCAGCCGCGATGTATGGTGGATTTGACGTAACGCAGTCAATACTTGCTTTTTTTGCGAGAGCCTCTATATTTTTTATATCGCCGTTTATGATTGTGATTTGGTTTTCTTGTCCGTTGATATTTACTGATTTTTTTGCTAGTTCCGCCGATTCGCTTTGAATCTCTATGCCTGTTACACGGCCTGCTTTTTTTGTAGCTGTAAGAAGTATCGGGATTATACCGTTTCCTGTTCCTAAATCAAATGCTGTCTCGTATTTTGCGGCTGTAACAAAATTTGCGAGAAGAATGGCGTCGATGCCGTAGCAGAATTTTTCTTTGTCTTGTACGATTTTAAAGCCATTCGTAAGGAGTGTGTCTATAGATTCCATTGGTGCGTTTTATTTTCTCAAAAGAAAAGCCCGCAGTTCACAAAAGCGAATTGCGGGCTTCGTATTCAAACTGGAACCTCAAAACCAAAGTCTAGAAGTTCCATCCGTTACTAGAGGGAAGCGTGGCAAGTACGAGCGATTACGTCGTCCTGCTGCTCTTTAGTAAGGTTGATGAAGCGAACTGCGTAACCAGAAACGCGAACTGTGAAGTTTGCATATTCAGGTTTCTCTGGGTGAGCCTGGCAGTCCTTGAGCTTCTCAACGCCGAATACGTTTACGTTCAAGTGATGTGCTCCAGTATGACCAGAGTCAGCACCTACTGCAAAGTATCCGTCGAGAACGTTTACAAGGTTGTCGATTCTCTCAGCAGCATCGTGTCCAAGTGCACTTGGGTTGATTGTCTGTGTGTTAGAGATACCGTCCAAAGCGTAGTGGTATGGGAGTTTTGCAACAGAGTTCAAAGACTTAACGAGACCTTTTGTCTCTGCACCGTATGAAGGGTTAGCTCCTGGTGAGAATGGCTCGTGTGCTTTGCGTCCGTCAGGAAGAGCACCTGTAGCTTTTCCGTATACTACGTTTGAAGTGATTGTAAGGATTGATGTAGATGGCTCTGCATTGCGGTATGTTGGGTGCTTGCGGATCATTCCCATGAATGTCTTGAGCAACCATACAGCGATGTCGTCAGCGCGGTCATCATCCTGTCCGTAGCGTGGGAAGTCGCCTTCAACGATGAAGTCTTTAGCGAGGTTCTTAGCTACACCGATTTTGTTGCCTTTCTTGTCTTTGATTTCTACATCGCCGCGGACAACCTTAACTTTTGCATATTTGATAGCAGAAAGTGAGTCTACAACGTGTGAGAATCCAGCGATACCAGTTGCGAATGTGCGGCGTACATCTGTATCGATGAGAGCCAATTCAGCAGCTTCGTAGTAGTATTTATCATGCATGTAGTGGATTGCGTTCAATGAGTTAACATAGATGTCAGCAAGCCATTCGAGCATTGTCTTGTATTTTGCAACTACTTCATCATAGTTAGATGCGTCGAGTACATCAGCTGTGATTGGTGCATATTCTGGACCAACCTGAACACCTGGTGTAAGACCGTCAGCCTCGTCTTTTCCGCCGTTGATAGCGTAGAGAAGAGCTTTAGCCAAGTTAGCGCGTGCTCCGAAGAACTGCATCTCTTTACCAGTCTGTGTAGCAGATACACAGCAGCAGATTGAGTAGTCATCACCCCAAATTGGGCGCATAACATCATCGTTCTCGTACTGGATTGAAGATGTCTCGATAGAGATGTGTGCACAGTATTTGCGGAATGCTTCTGGCAATCTTCTTGAGTAGAGAACTGTCATGTTTGGCTCTGGTGAAGGACCCATGTTCTCCAATGTGTGGAGGAAGCGGAAACAGTTCTTTGTAACCTGTGAGCGTCCGTCCTGTCCGAGACCACCAACTTCGAGAGTAGCCCAGATTGGGTCTCCAGAGAAGAGGTTGTTGTAAGCCTCGATACGAGCGAAACGAACCATACGGCACTTCATAACGAAGTGGTCAACAAGTTCCTGTGCCTGTGATTCTGTGATTAAGCCTGCTTCGAGGTCGCGGTTGATGTAAATGTCGAGGAATGTTGAAACACGTCCGATTGACATTGCGGCACCGTTCTGAGTTTTTATTGCGCCGAGGTAACCGAAGTACAACCACTGTACAGCTTCTTTTGCTGTAGTAGCCGGTTTAGAAATATCAAATCCGTAGAGGGCAGCCATTTCTTTCATACCCTTGAGGGCTTTGATCTGTTCTGCAACTTCTTCGCGGAGGCGGATAACTTCTTCAGTCATTGTTCCGTCGCCAATGTTTGCCTTGTCAGCTTCCTTGCATTTGATGAGGTAGTCGATACCATAAAGAGCAATACGGCGGTAGTCACCAACGATACGGCCACGTCCGTAAGTATCAGGCAAACCAGTCAAAATGTGAGAGCGGCGTACTGCGCGGATCTCTGGTGTGTAAACC
>CADCRJ010000361.1 GCA_902803735.1 uncultured Spirochaetaceae bacterium | reverse complement strand
ATAAAAAATCCCTCAAATGAACATTATTTCTTGATAGACCTCTGTCATATTTTTCCGAATGCCCATCCTTAAAATAAATTTTTAAGCTGCCATAAGAATCATCACAAAAAACATTCTCTTTTAATCTTCCTGATGACAAAAAATCCACAATCTGCCTAAAAGCATTTTCTACATCTTCAGAAGATACTGTATGCTTTGAAATTTTTCTCACCCTAACGCAATTTTCCAAAGTTTTACATTCTGTAATCAATCCATTCAACTCAATTCTTGTTTTTTTAGCATAACTTCGCTTCACTTTATTTGCTTCGGAATCATAATATACAATGCCTTCCTGAAATTCCATATATTCAATTTGTTCAAAGTCAATTTTACCAGGAACAAGCCCGCCTGAAAGTCCTAATTCTTCTTTTGCAGTCTTAACAATCTCATAATATGGAGAAGACTTATCAAGATTTTTTACGTCAAGCTCATTATGAAAAGTTCGAAGATGCAATTCATTTTTATCAAGTTCTTCAAAATCTTTAAAAAAGCCTTTTATCTCAGATAAACTTTCTTTGCTTGTCGTCAAAATCCACTTGTCCGCAGTCAAATCAACATGCAGCTGTACAAATTCTTTTGTCTTCGTGCATATCCATTCATAATCGCCGCCCTCGCAATCTGGATATGTTCTTGTACTCATAGTAGACCAATCGAATATGTTTTTTTCTCTTTTTTCCATATAATTTTTTTGCATTTTAACAGACTTTTCAATCAATAATTTGAGTTTACAAAAATCATCGTAATATTCACTGCCTTTTGCATCTTCCAACGATTCAAATTTTTTAAGAATATGGCATTCAGAAACATCTCCAAGATTACGCCAAATTGTTATGCAGAGTCTTCCGTCTGTAACATAAAACGAATACTTATTGTCAAACTGATATGTTCCTGCAATTCTTGAATTCCAATATGCACAAAGATTTATTTCGTGATGTTCATCAACATAAAGATTCCGTTCTGCAGCAGCAATAATTACATTTCTTGGCAACGCCTGCACATAAGAATGTTCATAAGTAACTTCCCCGACATTGCGTTTTATAAGAGGAAAAATTGTTTTACTCATTATTAACTCCCATAAAAATTATTATCTTCTTGAGCAGCCCTACGATGCCTTGACCGAACCTGCAATCAATGAACTACAAATCCGTTTTGCTCGGATACCAGTTTTTTGCTCATTTTAATCCCACTTGAATAATTTTGTTCTTTTTTCATCAATCACGCAAGATTACACTCAATTCTCTTTCACCATGATAGGTAATTTCTGCATTTATCCCTGAAGGAAAAACGCACCTTCTGAATTTATAACCAGTGTTCTTTGTCCAGAATTCACCATACATGAAATATTCATTTGACTTCGTTTGCTCCGTCACGGTAGAAGAGAATTTCGCGAGTATTTGTGTTTGCAAGTTCATTTATTGGCATTGTTTTTCCCCGTCCATTATTCTACCCTAAAATTACAAAAAAAAGTTGAACTTTATTCTGAATATCTATTTCTTTATCTGCCACTTTGTGTACATTCGGCCATATAAGACAATAGGCGTACCTGCATCTACTAAATCATTTTTAGTATACCCTTTTCCTTTAGAAAATGACGCGATATCAGATAACTTTTTCTCTTCCCACTCCCCTTTAAATTCTGGGAATCTTAATTTTGTTACATTGCTCATCTATTTCATTTCCCTGCCAGTTATAAGCTTTAATAAATCTTCAATTTTTTCTACAACCTGTTCAAAAGAAATGCCTGCAGCGTATGGCATTTTCTTTGAGTATTTTTTCCATTGCTCTTTTAGATTTTCAGAATCCTTTATTGCCAAAATTATTTCAGGAATCTGTTTCAAGACTTTTTCGCTTTCTCTATGCTTACAGGTATTTTCAAGAGCTGTCTTTAGATTCTTTTGATTTATTGATTTTGCACTCAGAACATATACATCATAAAAATCACGAGGACGAGTTGTTGTAATATTTCTTGAAAGAATAGTTTCTAGCTTTTCTGCAAGTACAGTTTCTATTGGATACGAATATAAAGAAATCTTTTGATTTTCAAAAACCTTATTAAATCCATAAAGAATTGCCTCTGGATAAATGCTGTCTCCAGTTGTAATATCTATTGTTATT
>CADCRJ010000360.1 GCA_902803735.1 uncultured Spirochaetaceae bacterium | reverse complement strand
GAACCAGCAGACGATAGACGGAATCAAGAACCTGAGCGAGAAAATCGAGAGCATCTGGGATATAGTAACGCTTATTAACAACGTAGCTGACCAGGCAAAAATCATCGCGTTCAACGCGGAGCTGGAGGCAAGCTCGGCGGGCGAGGCTGGCAAGAGCTTCCGAATCGTAGCGAACGAAATCCGCCGACTGTCAGACGGAATCATAGACGGAACCCGCGAAATCAAGGAGAAAATCACCGAGGTACAGCATTCGTCGGACTCGCTCATACTAGCCTCAGAGAGCAGCACTGCGAAAATCAACGCGGGCTACGAGAACGCGCGTGATTTGGACGAGAAATTCGAGAGCATAAAGAAATCCGCTGAAATCACGGCGAAGAGCGCGGACGACATAGCGGACATAATCCAGCAGCAGGCGAGTGCAAGCGAGCAGATACTCATTGCGATAAAGGAGATAGCCGCTGGAGTCGAGAACTTCACGGTCGCGACGGACAATATTTCGTCAGCGGCTGAGAATGTGAGAAAGATTAGCGAGGATTTGAACAATGCAAGCCACGATAAATGACATACTTGATGCAACTGATGCCGAGGAGATTGAGATTGAAGGCTCTTTTGCGGCTTCAGAAGATAATCTCACTTATTTGATTTTTTCTGTAGGAAAAAAGTTTTTTGCAATAAAAACCGTTTATATACAGGAAATCATGCACTCGGCAAAGATTCACCCGCTTCCTTTTGTGCCAGATTACATTGAGGGCGTTGTGAATTGTCATGGTACGCCGTTTACGGTGGTGAACACGCTAAAAATGCTTGGCGAAAAAGATACGGAGATTACAGGCGGAACTGTGCTTGTCTTTAAGCGAAAAGACGACAATTTTGCCATTCATATTTCAAACATAGAGATGTTCTTTGAGCCGGAGGAACAGGACATCCGTTTGGAAGGAATAAGATATAAAATGAATCTGATTCCTTTTTTTGACACGGACAGCATAGAAGTAACTATGCGGAACGATTTGTTGGAGAAAGAAGAGTAACACGGAGGTAACTATGAGCAGCAAAGTTAAGGAATTGCTAGCAGAATTGAAGCAATCGCATGGTTCTGTTGCAAAAACATCAGTCAACAAAAATGTCGAAAAGGCGGAAGAACCCCATAGTGACCTTCCTTCTGGCAGGGATTTTAAAATCCTTTGCATTGGAGCCTCGACTGGTGGTCCTACAGCGGTTCAGGAAGTGCTTAAGGGCTTGGGGGAGAATTTTCCGCTTCCTGTTCTTTATGCACAGCATTTAGATGTCGGCTCGGATGATAAAATGGCAAAATGGTTCAGCGACACTTGCCCTAATATACCGATGACTCTCGCAAAGGATGGCGAGGTTGCCGAGGCAGGGCATGTCTATCTTGCTCCAGCCGAGAAGCATCTTGTAATTGACCGCATGAAGAACGACCTCCCTGTGCTTCATCTGTCTGACGAGCCGCCAGAGAGATTCTTGCGACCGGCCGTGAACAAATTGTTCCGTTCAGCGGCAAAGTTCTACAAAGAAAACTGCCTTGCCGTGCTTATGACAGGTATGGGACGAGATGGTGCAGAAGGCTGCAAAGAGATTGTTGATGCAGGTGGTTATACGATTTGCGAGGATAAATCAACTTGCAAGGTTTTTGGTATGCCTGCTGCAGCGATAGAGATGAACGCGGCAAGCAACGTGCTTCCGCGCGGCGAGGTTGCCCCTGCTGTTTTGAGGATGGTGAAATAATGGAAGATAAAGAATTTTCTGAAATCATTTCGATTATTACTAAGCAGACTGGAATTATTCCTCGTGAAAGTCATAAAGTTGGAATCATGAACTTTATCGATAAGCGCGAGAAAGAAATCAATCTTAACGGTTTGCCATATTCCGCATATCTAAGAATTAACAAAGAGGAGCTGAATGTCTTTTTGAATGCCGCTACAGTAAATGAGACGTATTTCTTTAGAGAGGAAGCTCAGTTTACTTTTCTAAAAGACAAGGTTCTGCCTGAATTGCGGGCAAGCATGGGCTCAACGTCAATCAGAATCTGGAGCGCGGCTTCTTCCAGCGGTGAAGAAATTTATTCGCTTTATCTTCTTGCGACTTCGCTCGGTTGTAAAACTGAATGTATTGCAAGCGATATAAATACTGCGGTTCTTGATAAATGCGCAAAAGGCGAGTACACGCCTAATTCTGTAAAAGCTGTGGACGGCGCAAAATTTCATTATCTGCTTTCAAAATACATAAAGGCAGATAAATCGGTTAGTTTTCCGCCAGAAATTTGCAAGCAGATAGAGCGCAAGCAGATAAACCTATCTCTTGTGGCAGAGTCGTTTCCTCGTAAGGTGAATGTGATTTTTATCCGCAATGTTTTTATTTATTTCACTATGGAAATGCGAAAGCAGATTCTTGAAAAAATTGTAAAAGAGAGTCTTGCTGACGGCGGTTATATTTTTGTGTCGATGAGCGAGCTTCCGTCTTTGGAGGCTTCGATTATCCCAAAATCTCTTGAAAAATGTAGCGATGGTAAGGTATTTTATTTTAAGAAAAAATGATTGACGAACAGATTAGGACAGCAACTCAAGATTTCTCTATATCAGATTCGCAAAACTCGCTTATGGTGGATTTAACATCATCTGTCATAAAGAATTATCTTTCTGAAACACGGTGGCTCATTAATGCGCTTTATAACAAGCCTCAAGTAGGGCAGGCGATTCTGCGTGTTCTTAGTATAACTAAGGACAATTCTAGAATTTTGGGATTTACGCCTGTCTATAAAATTTACAAGGGACTTGAGGATTTCTACAAGTCCCTTGTAGATGAGACTTCTGTTTTCAATGACAATATCCTGCTCCTCTTGAGAAAAGTCGCTGATAAAATCTCGGAGATGTGCGACTTAATTGAGAAGGGCGAGCTGGACGAGCTCTTGGAAACAGACATACGTCCGTATCTTTTGTATCTTGACAAAGCTCTGGCTGGCGAGATTTTCAATGCGGAAAACCTTTGCAAAAAAAATGAGGACAATGCAGAGACTAAAGAGAAGCAAAAGAAAACTTCTTCTGAAGACAGTATTGTTCACATCCATTCATCAAAAATTGGACAGCTTGTCAATCAGCATGAAGAGATGATTGCCCGTTCCTACATCATAATGAATCAGGTTGAGATTCTTAAGAATGCTCTTCGTGACGGCGATATGAGAACTGCCCGCGACTCTTACAAGCAGATTCTGGCTGATTCCCAGAATTTGCAGGCGGCTCTTCTTCTTGTGCATGACCAGATGATGGGCTTTGTGCATGATGATGCCTTTCTTGCCCGACACCAAGATTTTCAGGGCTTCTTTGTATTTGCTAACGATAGAAAATATCTTATTCCATCTGAATTTGTCGTCGATGTCGTCACAGAAAGCCCTATGAACTACGAGGAACGGCAGAACCAGAAATTTTTTGTCTATATTCAGGAGAACGAGTCGGGCAGCGAGAGAAACAGGGAAGAAATCCCTGTCTATGCCCTCAGCTCGCTTTTACCGGGCAAGGCTAGTGGAACGCCCGCCGTTCTTGATTCTATTATAATCGTAAGCTTCCAGTCGCAGAAAATTGGCATTATCGTAGACTCAATCCAGAAATTCGTCTCGCTTATAAAAAAGCCTATGCCACCAGTTTTTGAGCACTTTCCAATCTTGAAAGGGCTTGCCTTTGATGAAAAGTACGACATGATTCCTATTCTTTACATACCAGAAATTCTCAAGCGTTTCCGCTCTATGAGAACTTACGATGTGAAGAAATTCGAGTCATCAATCAAAAAGCGTGTTAAACGAATCCTTATTGTTGAGGATTCTGATACTACCCGAATGATTGAGCACACGATTCTTGAAGGCAGCGGATTTTTTGTTGACGAGGCTTTTGACGGAATTGATGCTATGGCAAAACTCAAGGAGACACAATTCGATTTGATTTTGTGCGATGACGAGATGCCGCGAATGGACGGAGAAATATTATTGGATAATGTTCGGCGTATGGAAAATTATGTCAACATACCTGTAATTTCCGTCTCGAACGCTAAAATCCCTAAGTCCGATGCGTTTATAAGCAAATCGGACTTTAAGCGAGACTGTTTGATTCAAAAAATAAAGGAAATGCTGAAAGGGTAGGTAAGGAAAATGAGCAAGAGAATTTTAATATTGGAACCGTCGGCTACATTGCAGGCAATTTTTGTTGAGAAACTTAAAAAATCTGATTTTGAGCTGAATTTTGACACAAACGGAATACGTTTTTTGGTCACTCTTTACAATTCACTTCCTGATGCGATTCTTGTAAATGCTCGGAATATGAACCCTTTGTGCCCTGAGCTTTGCCGTTTTATAAAAAGCATCGCTAGGTTCAAGTCCATCCCGATTGGTGTCTATGCTACCAGCGACTTTTTGTTTTCTAATGAATTCAGGGTTGATTGCGGTGCTGATGCTTTTATCACTTTTTCTCCAGAAAATATTATAGAGTCTCTTGAAGACCTTTGTTCCAAAAAAAATACGAATCTTGCAGTTCCTGAAAAAAGTGACATCTTGAAAGCGTCTATAACGTCAAGAATCCTCGGAATTATAGAAAAGTTGGAATATTTGCCAAAAATATCCGCTTCTTATCTCAGCCTTCTTGCGGAAGTCAGTGAATTGCCAGCCGCTTCTGTATTCTTTAAAAGTGATGATGATGTAGAAAGTTTTTATGTGTGTGCGGATAATTTTACGGAAGAGCAGACAAACGATTTCCTTAAAGTGTGCATAACTGATTTTGAGGATCGCTTTCAGAACTTGAACACGGCGAAGCTTGTTCCTCAGAAAGTTGAATCTGAAATTCCTCTTGATAAATACACTTCAGAGGATTTGCCACTTTCTACTTATCATTGTTTTCCTATTACGAACGATTACGGAATAACATTGGGAACTGTCCATGTTGTCCGTAGCGGTGCGTTCACGACAAAGCAGATGGAGCTGCTCTCTTATGCTGTAAAAACTTTCAGTATACTTCTGAAAATTGCCATAGTCGTTAAAAAGAAGATTAAATTCGAGTCTAACATCCGAAAAGCCTTCAGCCGCTTTGTTCCTGAGCAGATTATAGACGAACTTGTTGAGGGTGCGGATAAAGAGGAGAAGGTTGGCGTCGGCGAGAAGCGAGACGTTGCGATTCTCTTTTCTGACATAAGAAGTTTTACGAATATCAGCGAGAGAAACAAGCCGGAGACAATCGTCGCGTTCTTGAACCGATATTTTACAATTATGTGCACCGTCATAAAAAAGCACGGCGGTACAATCGACAAGTTCATTGGAGATGCGATTATGGCCTTGTTCGGTGCCCCTGTAAGCTATGAGGACAACGCCCGCCGAGCTGTAGCAGCCGCCTACGAAATGCGGGAGGCTCTTGCGACTGTTCCTTTGGACGATTTGATTCTTCCTGAGGGCATGAATTTTAATATCGGAATTGGAATCCACTACGGAGACGTAATCGTGGGTTCCATTGGCTCAAAGGATAAGACCGACTATTCTGTAATCGGTGATAACGTTAACCTTGCGAGCCGCTTGGAAGGTCTTACAAAGACTTATGGCTCGATGATTCTTGTCAGCGAGGCTGTAAAGTCTGACATTAAGGATGATGAATTCCTTTTCCGTCATCTTGATGATGTAAAAGTCAAGGGCAAGGCAAATGCCGTAGGAATTTACGCCGTTGACCGCTCGATGGAAGATTTTTCTTTTGAATACCGTGACGCTTACGGTAAAGGTTTTGCACTTTATAAGAAGGGTGTCTGGAACTTGGCAAAGGAGTATTTTGAAAAAGCCGTGGAAGCGGCTCCTGATGATAAAGCCGCCAAACTTATGCTTTCTCGTTGCAAGGAGTTCATTGAGACTCCTCCAGAAAATTGGGACGGAGCCATTGCGTTCTTGACGAAATAGCTGGGCAATGACGAATTTTACGTTGTTAATTGTTGTTAAAATTGATTTTTAGAGGAGTTATCGTTATAATATAGAAAAGGTGGTTGAAATTTGTAACAAATGGTGATGATAAAAAATGAATAAAATTAACTTACAGAAAATTCGGAAAAATTTACTTTTTCGTATTTTTTTAAATTCTATTCGCGTTCTATTACTTGCCGTTTTATTTTTTTCTTGTAAATTTACCCTCGATGAGCCTGTCCGTGAATATTTTGACTATTGGTCAAATACCTGTAAAGTCGTAGACTTACAGTACCTTTCTCAAAACGTATACATTGACGGAGTTCCAAACCTGTCTGCTGCAGGCGAAATAGAAATCAACCTCCTTACTATAAATCCGCAGGGCTATCGTCTTTTGTGCAAGCCGGCTGGAAGCAGCTTTTCTTTTTCCAACAGCACGGGCGACCTTGCCTATTCTAATTATTCAGAAGCCGTTGTTGATCCAACTGTGCTAAAAATCAAGGCAAAGCTCACAGACGAGTCTGAAGGGCAGACCATTACGCTTTCTGGCTGTCTGTGGCCAGAAAACAGGGTGAGTTTTTCAGAAGATCAGTTGCGCTCATTTAATCCTGATTTGTTTTACACAGCAACATTTGTGCAGAACACTCCGCCTGACAACATAAGAGATCTTTATGCACCGTCTGGACTTATGAACGGCAAGCACTATATTACGTTCCAGTACCCGGATCAAACTTTGAACCGCAACAAAGATTCCACTTACGAAATTCAGTATTATCTACGTGAAAACGGTGGCTTGCACTACAAAGGAACACGAATTTTAACCCTTGACGACAACAGGAATCCTGGCAATGGCAATACTTTTACTTATTATTTTGACGAGCAGGAAGACAATCTCACGTACGAGTATGTGGTACAGATAATCGGTCCGCACGGTCTTAGAGATACGGCCCTTTCTACAGACCCTGGCCTTGGCGTGCACAAGCTTATGGGCGGTGCAATCTCAATTGGAAGCGGAGAATTTAACGGTAATGTTGACGATGACGGCTTTGAATATTTTGAGCTTGACCCTACATCAACAACCGCAAGCTACTCTGTAACGCCGCTTGAAGTTGGCTCTTCTGTAACCGTTACAATAAACGGCGTGTCAAAGCCAACCTCCGGCACACTTGCACCTGGAACTTACACAATTGTAATGACCGCCCGCAAAGACAACAGCCGCGATGTAACTTCCACCAAGAAAGTTATGGTTGTAAACAGTCTTGGCGATGCAAAATTCACATTTAATCCAAGTTACAATACTAAAAAGGACCCAGCTGGATACGAGTACATAGAGGTTGAAAAATCGGGTGATAAAGTTACGTACAATGTAACTTCTGATGATGCAGACACAACCATTACTTTGAAAAAGGACGGAACTGAAATTCCTATAAATGGCACTCTTGAAGAAGGAACTTACACGCTTACCGCTATTGTTCATAAAAAGAACTACAATGATGTAAGCGTTGATAAAAAGATTAAGATTGTAAAGTCCCTTAGCGCGCCAACGTTTGTATTCACCCCGGAATCTAACGAAGCTAAGCCCGCTACGGAATATGAATACATAGAGGTTGAAAAGACCACGGACAAAGCTCATTATAAGGTAACCCCGGCAGAAAGCGGAGCGACAGCAACGCCAAGCGAAGGCGACCTTACGGTTGGCGAGCATACGATTACTGTAAAAATCAGTAAGCCGTATTACGTTGACCAAACCTTTACTAAAAAAGTAAAGGTCGTACAGGAACTGCAGAAGCCGACTGTAAAAATCTGGAACGGAACAACTAATATTTCTGCTGATACAGAAAAGGCAGAAGATACAGCTTACTCAACTTATAGCTGCTATAACTTAAAATTAACAGAAGGTGGAACTATTTCTGCCACCTATGTAGTTACGAAAAATAATACTCTTGATACCGTTGTCACTAAGCTGGACGGAGCAACATGGACTGATAATACTCCAGTTACGCTTGGACCGCATACGTTTACATTCACCGTTACAAGAGACAACTATAAAGAAAAGACATACACAGAGAAGGTGTATGTGCAGGGAGAGCTGGCTGAACCTAAAATCAGCCCGAATAATGGAGATTTCGTAAGCGGTTCCGGCAATTCTTCTTCTGACCCGCTGACTTACAAGTTTAGTTACTTAACCTATGACAGCATGAAGCTCAAGCTTG
>CADCRJ010000359.1 GCA_902803735.1 uncultured Spirochaetaceae bacterium | reverse complement strand
TGTTAATTGCGCAAGTAAACAGAAGTACACGCCGCTGATATATGCCGTAGAATCCAGCTCAAAAGACAGTCTCGCGCTTGTAAAATTTCTTGTGGAAAAAGGAGCAAATGTTAATGCTGCGACAGAAAGTGGCTGGACCGCGCTCATAGTTGCCGGCTGGGAAAGAAACGGACTTGAGCTTATCAAATATCTTGTAAGCAAAAAAGCGGACATCAATGCAAAGACAAAAGACGGCTATAATGTCGGAATGTCGAGTACAAGATTAATCGAACCTGAATGCTTTAAATTCCTTGATGAAAACGGTTTTGATTTTAAAGCCTGCGATAAAGACGGACTTACAGTCCTGCATTATTTTATACAGACTGTTACCTGTTCAGACAGAGACTATATTTTATATTATTCGCCAGTCATGGAAAAAGAAAAGGAAATCGCAGAAATTGTCGCATTTCTTGCAAAAAAAATTGACATAAATACCGTGGACAATTCAAAAGAAACGGTACTACATTATGCTGCGCAATCTATTTTGGATTATACTGCAATCATAGAGATTCTTATCAAGAACGGGGCAAATGTAAACGCCCTTGATAAATACGATTGCACTCCGATTACTTTTACCTATGATACTCCGAAAATTGTCCAGCTCTTTGTTGATTCCGGGGCGGATTTGTCCATAAAAGATAAATGGGGAAAGACGGTTCTTGACAGGCGTGAGGAAGCCTTAAAAAAGAATCCGAAAATAGCAGATGTCGTAGAAATTTTAAAGGCAAATTCCAAAAATAAAAAGAAATACACTTTTGTGCAGCTTTGTGAATACAACTATGGCGACCAAGCCTTTGAAATGCTCAAAAAAGGAAAAGTCAAAGGGCTTGATGATTATGACGCAAATGGTTGCACACCGCTATATTATGCCGTCATTAACAACAATCGTGAGCTTACAAAAGCACTTTTGGACAAGGGCTGTGACATAAACAAACGCAATGGTAAAGATGAGACGACAGTTTTGAACCATGCCGTAGACAATCAGGAACTGGAAATGGTAAGGCTTTTGCTCAGTTACAAGCCTGATTTGACTTTGAAGTACAAGAGCAGAGTCTATTCTTCCGAAGCTGACATACTTTACACGAGCATTCACGCAAAGAAGTATCATGCCACTTATAACGAAAAAAAAGCCTGTGAGATTATAAAGTGTCTTCTTGATGCAGGATGCGATCCAAATGCCGTCATTGAGGGATGTAGCGATTCAAACTATACAATCACAGTTGACTGCTGTGAAAGCGGCTTGGAAACCTTTGCCGAGATTTTGATTGAACACGGCGGAAATCCTTTCACAGTCTGGACTTCTAGTGTACCTCAGTTACATGACTGGAGGAGTTTTTCAATAATCAGAAATGATTTGCAAGGCAATAAAATCGACTATGAAGAAAGACAAGCTGTTTACCGGGGGCTTGTAAAGCAATTTAAAAACAAAACTCTCGTAGCGACCGACAATCTTAGGCTTAGGAACGAATGTGGACTTTCCGGAAGAATAATCACGGCAATCAAAAAAGGAACGAAAGTAAAAGTCCTTGAAGCTGACGACATGGAAGTCATCGACGGCATTGATTCTTGCTGGGTAAAAGTTGAAGTCCTGCCCGGAAGCGTTGACAGCGAAGGCAAAAAAATCGCTAGCGGAACGACAGGCTGGTGCTTCTTGGGCTATCTGAAATAAGAAATAGTTTTTTTGTCTGTTATTACCACATGGCTCCGGCAAGCATTGTAAGGCGGATGAATGTGACTTCGCTTCCTTCGTGGAGTTCGATTGGCGTTTCGAGGGGGAGTGAATCTTTTAGTCCGCTGATTTCTTTGCCGTCAACAAAGAGAGCGAAAATTCCATCGAGATAGCATTGCCGTGAGTTTTCTTGCGCTTCTTTTAAGACAGGCGAGTTTGTTCCGTAGTTCACTCCAAAACCGATTTTGCCAGACAGGGATTTTTCTTCAATTTGCTCGGAGGTGAGCACTTTTAAAATCTCGCTTTCGTTCTGGCGTTTTTTGTACTGTGCCACGCAAATTGCCGTAACTGCATCCAAAAATTCGCCCACGGTGGTTTGTGCCTTAATCTCTTTTGGAAGCTCAAAATCCATGGCACTTACGCTTGCACGTCGTGCGCCCACGCTTTTTACATTCACTTTGATTTTCATTTTTTATTCTCCTCATTTTCAAAATTGGTATTCCAGAAGCTCGCAGTTTTTGATTCCAAAATCGCCGTAAGCTTCGTTCGTCATATCGAAAAAATAAGAGTTCATCGCGCGAGCAATGCCGTTGTGTGCCACAAGAAGATATGTTTTATCATCTTTTGAAAGCTCATCTAAAAGATTGTAGATACGCTGGCAAAGACGGAGCATTGATTCCCCGCCCTCATAGGACAGAACGAAATTGCGCTTCTCAAGTTTGAAGATTTCGCCGTTGCGGGCTGTTCCCTCGTACTTCCCAAAGTTCTGCTCTCTAAGACGTTCTTCTGCACGAAGCGGAAGCCCTGTCATTTCTGCAATGTGCTTTGCGGTATCAAAAGCGCGGGAAAGCGGAGAAGATAGAATCTCATCGATAGCTATTTCGCCCTTTTCGAGCTTCTCTTTTATGAGACGACCAGTTTCTTCTGCTTGTGCGTGACCTTTTGGCGTAAGACCAATATCCGTTGCACCGCAGATTTTATTTTCCACATTCCAGAATGTTTCCCCGTGCCTGCAAAAATAGATTTTTTTAGTTTTCATTTTGTGCTTTCCTCATCAAAAACGCTAGAAACATCTTTTACAAAGTTTGCCAGCCCTTCCGCAGACGGCAAGACGTTTTTAAGCGAATACGTTGAAACACCTATCGGTTCAGCAGATTTTTCCACAGTCCATTGTGCCACAACGTCATTTTTCTCTTTGCAAATCAGAAGCCCGATTGTGTCATTGTCGCCCTCTTCTTTGCGCAAATGGTTCACTGCGTTGCAATAAAAGTTCAATTTGCTCACAAACTCCGGCTGAAACTTTACGACTTTCAATTCTACAACAATATACCGCCTCAATTTTAAGTGATAAAAGAGCATATCAAGTTCATATTCGTCGCCATTCACCACAAACGGAACATGACTGCCAACAAAGGCAAATCCGCTCCCAAGTTCCAGCAAAAATTTTATCAAGTTCTGCTCCAACGCCGTGTGCAAATCTTTTTCCTCGTAATTTTCCCGCATTGAAAGAAAATCGAACTTGTACTCATCTTTCAAGATTTCTTTTGCACATTCGCTGTCGTCTTTTGGCAAAGTCAGCGCAAAGTTGTTTACCGTGTTGCCTCGTGTTTCATAAAGTTTTGTGTCCAGCATATTCAAAAGCATTGCACGACTCCAGCCGTTTTCTTTCGTCTTTGAGATGAAAAACAGAGCTTCGTCTACAGATTTTGCTTTCGTAAATATTTCTATATGATGTCGCCACGGAATCGTAAATAGAACCGATTCAAATTCGTCACCAAGTTGGTGATGAATCGGAGAATAAAACGCATAAAATCGTTTCATATATTTTAGATTTGTTACCGAAAATCCTTGTGCATTCGGGAACGCAGAACGAAAATCTTTGCTCAGCGTTTCATAAAAATGGTTTCCGTATTTTGCATCAAGTTGCTTTACTGAAATATCCTTGCCAATATTCCAGTAAAGCAAAAGCATTTCTTCGTTTACCGCAATGCTTGCTTTTATCTGAGCCGAGCGAATCT
>CADCRJ010000358.1 GCA_902803735.1 uncultured Spirochaetaceae bacterium | reverse complement strand
GAACCAGCAGACGATAGACGGAATCAAGAACCTGAGCGAGAAAATCGAGAGCATCTGGGATATAGTAACGCTTATTAACAACGTAGCGGACCAGGCAAAAATCATCGCGTTCAACGCGGAGCTGGAGGCAAGCTCGGCAGGTGAGGCAGGCAAGAGCTTTAGAATCGTAGCAAACGAAATCCGCCGACTGTCCGACGGAATCATTGACGGAACCCGCGAAATCAAGGAGAAAATCACCGAGGTACAGCATTCGTCGGACTCGCTCATACTTGCCTCAGAGAGCAGCACTGCGAAAATCAACGCGGGTTACGAGAACGCCCGTGATTTGGACGAGAAATTTGAGAGCATAAAGAAATCTGCTGAAATCACGGCGAAGAGTGCGGACGACATAGCGGACATAATCCAGCAGCAGGCGAGTGCGAGCGAGCAGGTACTCATCGCAATAAAGGAGATTGCATCTGGAGTCGAGAGCTTTACGGTCGCAACGGACAATATTTCGTCAGCGGCTGAGAATGTAAGTAAGATTAGTGAGGACTTGAATAATACAAGTCACGAATAAAAATTTAAAAAAATTTGATTGAAGGTAAAATTAAAATGAAAAAAACTTTGAAAACAAAACTGTTTTTCTCTTGCGGATTAATGGTTTTTCTTTCAATACTTTTTGTGTCTCTTCCCGTGATTTTTTTTGAGACGGCAATGCTCAAGTCTGATTTGCATCGTGACATTGAGCTAAAAACGCTTGCTTCAAAGAATGGAATCACTTCGTTTTTTGATATGCCAAAACGAATCTTGCGAGATATGGAGATATATGTTACTTCTGGAAATTTGGAGAAAACCTCTTGCCAAGATAGTTTTGCCCATGTCATTGAGGGAAATCCATCCCTTTACTGTATGTACTATGTCGATATGCTTCCTATTTCTGAAGGTGGTTTTTTTTACAGCAGCGATAAGTGGGAAGCTGGAAATGATTATGATAAATATGCAAAAGATTGGTTTAATTTTGCCATAAAATCACAGGAGCCTATAATTACTGAGCCGTATGTCGATGCTGATACTGGGCAGCTTGTTTCGACTGTCTCGTATGCTGTTCGTAGGAATGGCGAAGTTGAAGGTGTTTTAGCCATTGATATAATGCTTACTTCCCTTGAAAAAATCATTGGCTCAAATACAGTTTCTGCTAAGGGCGAATCATTTCTTTTGGATTCCAATGGTAAATATCTCACCCACAAAGACCAGTCTAAAATTCTTTCCGCAAATTTTTTTGAGGAACACGGATTTTCGAGCTACAAAAAAAATATCTCGCAGAAAAGCTTTGTAAAGCTTTCTGCCGGCAAGGGAAATTATCTTGTCGAATGCCTTATTTCTGAAGAGACTGGTTGGGTCTTTGTAAGCACAGGAAAGACATCTGAAATTTTTTCTGATATTTATAGAAGTATCCGAATTATCCTGATAATCGCATTTGTGTGCATGATTGTAGTAGTTGCGGCTTCGGGCATTATCTCATCAAATTTGCTGCGTCCACTTCGTGTTATCAGAGATGAAATCAGCGTGAACGTTGATGAAATTGCGGCTGGAAGAACAGGCTCAAAGAAAATTGATGTCGTAAGCTCTGATGAAATCGGCGATGTTGCGGCTGGCTTTAACACGTTCATTGAAAAACTTGGCGAAACGCTCGGAAAAATCCACTCGGCAAAAGAAAAAGAATGCAGACTCGGAGAGCAGCTGTTTAATGAGGCTCAGAATCTCGTTGTCTCTGCAAAGGAAACCTCTGCAACGAGCCAAGATTCTAGTGCGGCGGTAAAACAGATTGTTTCAACAATGGAAGACTCAAACGACCTTTCTGAGAACATTTCAAAAAAAATAAAAGAGGTCTCCGATGTTGCGGGTTCGACTTCATCAGACGTTATTGATGGAGTTGCACAAATAGAGCTTAACGTTGCTCAGTTGCACGAGATTTTTGACGCAAATCAGCAGACTATAGATGGAATCAAAAACCTGAGCGAGAAAATTGAGAATATTTGGGATATCGTTTCTTTGATTAACAACGTCGCTGACCAAGCAAAAATCATCGCGTTCAATGCGGAACTTGAGGCAAGCTCCGCGGGCGAGGCTGGCAAGAGTTTCAGAATCGTAGCGAACGAGATTCGCCGTCTTTCTGACGGAATCATTGACGGAACACACGAAATCAAGGAAAGAATAGGCGAGATACAACATTCTTCCGATTTGCTTATACAAGCTTCTGAAAGTAGTACTGAGAAAATTAATATAGGCTATGATAATGCACGTGATTTGGGTAATAAATTTGAGAGCATAAAGAAATCTTCTGAGGTTACGGCAAAAAAATCTGAGGAAATATCGTCTATAATCCAGCAGCAGGCAAGCGCAAGCGAGCAGATTCTTATGGCAATAAAGGAGATTGCAGCTGGTGTTGAAAATTTTACCGTTGCAACTGATAATATAACAAATGCTGCAGAAAATGTGCGAAAAATAAGTGAGGATTTGAATAATGCAAGCCATGAAGAATAAAAATAGAACAATGCCTCTTCGAGTAGAACTTTTACTTAGTACGATTGGCTCTATGCTTGTCGTTGCTATGTTTTTGAGCGTCTCTTATATGATAGTAATGCGTTCTATCATAAATAAAGCGACTATTAGCTCCGTGAATCAGACTATGGAGACTTTGAACGAGCAGGTTGGCGGAATACTTGGAGAATATAATGATATGGTCGTAAATTTGTCCAATTCGGCTGTATTCATTGAAGACAGAGCCCTGCTTGAGCCTATTGTAACTGGAATTGGTAAGGATATTCCTGATGGCTCTATGATTTACTTTGCGAGTTATGAGCAGCTTTGGGAAGGCGGATGCCTTTTTACAAGCATTGGCTGGAAGCCTCCTGCTGATTTTGACATGAAATCGCGTGTGTGGCACAAAATGGCTGTTGAGGAACAGTCAAAAGTTTGCTACACGGAGCCGTATACTGATGCTAATACTGGAAAGCTCAATATTACACTAAGTTACAGGGTTCTTGATAAAGATGGAAAGATTTTCGGCGTTGTTGGCTATGATATTGTTCTAGACGCTTTGAGTGAAGTTGTAAAGAACATAAATCTCTCTGAGAATAGCAGAATCCATTTGGTCTCAAAAGATGGTCTTTATCTGACTAATGATGATTCTTCTGTGATTATGAAGCAGAATTATTTGGATTCAATCTCGTTGAATGCAGCTACAAAAAAATCATATTTTAATGGGGATACAAAGTCATTTATAACGGCTGGTAACTTTTACGGCGTTCACCAGATAAAGAATACAGAATGGTTCATTGTTGTGGATGGTCCAGAGTCTGATTTTTCTGGCAAGTACATGAAGCTTCAGGTTTATTTGCTTTTTGTTCTCTGCGGAATTGTCGTTGTTTTGCTTTTAGTTGCGTTCGTTATGACTCAAAAAATAATGAGTCCGCTCAAAAATATGGTGGATTTTGTCTCGAACTTTGTCTCTTCCCTTGAAAAAGGCGTTGATGACTATTCTCCAAGAATCGATATTACATCTAAGAATGAGATAGGGCAGGTTGCCGAGAGCATAAACCTTTTTATCGCAAAGCTTGGGGTTGTAATGGGGCAAATCCGTGCATCTCTGGAAAAAGAGCATAAGATAGGCGAGAACTTGTTTGTTGAGGCTCAGAACCTTGTAGTCTCTGCAAAAGAGACGGCTGCAACGTCGCAGGATTCGGCGGCGGCTGTAAAAGAGATTGTTGCCACAATGGAAGACACGAACGACCTCTCTGAGAACATATCACGAAAAATCAAAGATGTGTCAAGCGTAGCTGGTGTTACATCCTCGGACGTAACAGAGGGCGTATCACAGATAGAGCTTAACGTAAAGCAGCTGCATGAGATATTTGACGCGAACCAGCAGACAATAGACGGAATCAAGAACCTGAGCGAGAAAATCGAGAGTATCTGGGATATAGTAACGCTCATCAACAACGTAGCGGATCAGGCGAAAATCATAGCATTCAATGCGGAGCTGGAGGCGAGCTCGGCGG
>CADCRJ010000357.1 GCA_902803735.1 uncultured Spirochaetaceae bacterium | reverse complement strand
TTGAAAATGTATCTACAAAGACTTGAAAATCCATATTTTACATTATATAACATAATATTGATTCTTCAAGCTTAAAATTATATAAAAACTCGACATTCGCCCTAAAATAAAGGTGCTCGGAAACCCTAGTTTGCTGAGCACTGTAGTTTCCGAACACCTCTAATCAATTTTATTAATGAAGTTTTTAGCTCTAATTGTCCCAGCTCATCATCTGGTCGTCGATTGGTTTTCCTGGAATTGCCATTGGAAGAATCATCTCGTCGATATCAACGGCAGAGTCTACGATGCAAGGCTTTTTGCTGTCAAACGCTTCTTTGAAAACTTTATCAAACTCGGCATTGTTCTGAGCCTTGTAATAACCAACTCCGTAAGCGTCGGCAAGCTTGCCCCAGTCAGGGCCGAAATCGAGCGTAGTGTGGCTGTAACGCTTGTCGTAGAAGAGCTTCTGCCATACGCGTACGTTACCCAATGTTCCGTTATTAACCAAAACGATAACGATTGGCAGGTTATAGCGAGCGATTGTGCAGAGTTCGTTGCAGTTCATGCGGAAAGAACCGTCGCCTGCAATATGAACAACTCTTGCGTTTGGCTGTCCTACCTGAATTCCCATTGCGGCACCAGTTCCAAAGCCCATTGTTCCAAGACCGCCAGAAGTTACGAAACGGCGAGATTTTCCGAACGGATAGAACTGTGCAGTCCACATCTGGTGCTGACCAACCTCAGTTGTGATATATGCGTCGTCTCCTGCGTATTTGTGAACAGTCTCAAGCAAGAATTTTGGATTGATGGAGTTTGGCTTTACTTCTGAGTAACATGCTGGAACTTCTTTTTTCCAGTTATCCACTTTTTTAAGCCATTCTTTATGGTCTCTCTTTTCGATGAGAGGAAGCAGGCGAGTGAGGATTGCCTTTACGTCGCCAACGAGCTGACCGCCTACAGGAATATTCTTGTTAATTTCTGCTGGGTCAATGTCAATGTGGAATACAGTCGCATGTTCTGCAAAAGTTTTTGGGTCGCCGATTACGCGGTCGCTGAACCTTGAGCCAAGGGCAAGTACGAGGTCGCTTTCTGTAACTGCCATGTTGCTGGCACGAGTTCCATGCATACCTACCATCCATGTACAGAGCGGGTGGCTTGCTGGGAATACGTCTCGTCCCATAAGGCTCTCTGAGACAGGAATCTGTGCCTTTTCAGCTAATTCAAGTAATTCTTTTTCTGCACCAGAGATTTTTACACCGCCACCAGCATAAATCACTGGGCGTTCTGCCTTATTGATAATCTCTGCGGCTTTTTTGATTTCTTCGTCCGTCGGAACTGCAACGCGGACAACGCGTGAGAAGTTTGCATTCTCAGCGACAAGTTCCTTAAGCCCATCGGTGCCTTTTGCTAGAGGCTCAAATTCACATTCTTTAGCTGTTACGTCTTTTGGAATGTCAATGAGAACTGGTCCTGGTCTTCCTGATTTTGCAATTATAAATGCCTCTCGGAACGTTTTTGCGAGGTCTTTTACATTTTTTACAATAAAATTGTGCTTTGTGATTGGAAGAGTGACACCTGTAATATCGATTTCCTGAAAAGTGTCTTTTCCGAGCAACGGAGTGCCTACGTTACATGTTATTGCAACGATTGGAACTGAATCCATATAAGCCGTTGCAATACCTGTTACGAGGTTTGTAGCACCAGGTCCGCTTGTTGCCATGCATACGCCTACATTACCTGTTGTTCGTGCGTATCCGTCTGCCGCATGGGCTGCTGCTTGTTCATGTGCAGTAAGAATATGGTTGATTCGGTCTGAATTTTTATAAAGTGCGTCATAAATGTTAAGGATGTTTCCGCCCGGATAACCAAAAACAGTAGTTACGCCCTGCTCAACAAGACATTCGATTACGATTTGTGCGCCAGTAATTTTCATTCTAAATTCCTTCAAATGCTGAATTTTCAGTTATTTTAGCAATTTTTAGGAATTGGAGCAATGGAAAATTTGATACTTCCTCAACTAAAGCAGAATGTTTGCTCGTCAATTTTTTCCATGCCAATATTTTTCCAGAAAATTTCCGCGTTTGTATCCTTTGCATCAAGATATATTCTTTTTGCACCAGTTTCCAACATGAGCCTCTCCATTGCATAAGTTCCAATACCAACGTGCCTGTAATTTTTGTTTACCTCAAACAAGTCGATTGTCAGGGTGTCTCCCAGCATTTTATAAATGCAGACGGCTTTTAGAAAATCACTTGAAGGCTTGTAATCAAAAATCATAAAAGAACAGTTTTTTAGGATAAAAGAAAATTCTCCCTTTTCTGTGTAAGACTTTAAGAGCGGAAAGTTATCCCAGCCTTCAAGTGCCATGTACGACTCAAAAATGTCACTATCAATAATTCTGTAGTTAAGATTCATAGTCTCAAATTCCTCAATATAAATAATAGACCTTTTCGGTAGCTCCAGCTTCAATTATTATTATCACATAATATTATATCATAAATAGAATTTAGTAGACAACAGATTATTTATGGGTAATAATAAATTTGTAATAAGTCGTATTAGCTATTGGCGATAACCGGCTGGAGATTGTTTTGTGCGCTACTTTCTAAAAAAATATGTCCTTTTTGGAATATGTACATTTGCAACACTTTTTTGCTTTTTTTCATCAAGTTTTGTAGATAGAAGTTTTCCAGAGATTATATACATAGGTTCCTTTTCGTTGTTAAGGTCAAGCTTACAAGGCATAATCGCATCTTTTAATATGTGCTTATGCCTGCTTTTGGTTTCATTGAATTACAAATATGGAAGCAGGATAAGCATAGGTCTTGTGACGTTTTCAATCATCGCGATAATTTCAAAAGTGATTAGGTTTCGTTCCCTTACTCCAATTCCAGGGCTTATTACATCAATAATAATGCTTTTTGTAATCTATATAGTCTATTCATTTTACAAAAAAATCTGGAAGAACAGTTTTATTGATTATCTTACAGGTTTTAAGAACCGTAGAAAATTTGGAGAGGATATTGAGGCAAAAATACATGATAAAGACCCTTTCTGGCTTGCCTGCATTGAAATTGAAGGTTTTAAGCAGATAAACGACATTTATGGGCTCCAAGCAGGGGACCATATCCTAAAAGAGCTTGCAAAAAACTTGAAAGCTTCTATAGGAAAAAAAGACAGTCTTTATAGGGTTACTGGAGCAAACTTCTATTGTATATTAGACGGAGCGAGCAGACCAGAGACTGTGCTTAAAGAAATAATGGAAATAGAGCACAGGTTAATTGTTATTCCTGATTCGGTTCTTGTAAAGGATTCTGCCTATAAATCTTGCAAATTCTCGATTTCTGTTGGTCTTGCAAGCTTCCCTGATGATGCGATGGATTCAATTACGCTCTTGAAGTTTTCAGACGTGGCACTTGCCTATGCAAAGAAAAAAGAAGGGAATAAGGTCTCTTTCTTTAATAAAAGCATGGAGAGTGAGGAAATCAAACAAAAAGAAGCGGAGTTGCTCATAAACGAGGCGATTGAAAAAAATTACTTCTATCTTGTATATCAGCCGCAGTACACTATAGCTGATAAAAAACTGCGAGGGTTTGAGACGCTTATAAGATGCCGTAAACCTGATGGCTCTATAATTAGCCCTGCGGTTTTTATTCCTGCTGCAGAAAAATCAAACCTGATTTTTAAAATAGATGATTATGTCCTCAGGCGAGCAATGACAGAATTTAAGGATGTCGTAAAGAATTCCTGTCAGAATTTGACTATTTCTGTAAATGTTTCAGCAAAGAACATGGCCAGAATGAATTTTGCGGATAATGTTAAGAACATTCTTACAGAAACGGGTTTTCCAGCAAAT
The DNA here is from genome assembly GCA_902803735.1 of uncultured Spirochaetaceae bacterium. Classification (GTDB taxonomy): domain Bacteria; phylum Spirochaetota; class Spirochaetia; order Treponematales; family Treponemataceae; genus Treponema_D. The sequence continues at coordinate 489 of CADCRJ010000357.1, read as the reverse complement.
AATCTTGAGATTGAAATTACTGAATATTCTCTTGCAGACTCTATAAATACAACAATTGCAAATATTGTCGAGCTTAGGGATTTTGGCGTTCAGATTGCCCTTGACGATTTTGGTACGGGTTACACATCAATCGCACAGCTTCTTAAGCTTCCTATTAATTTGCTAAAAATTGACAAAAGCCTTATTGATGATATTGAAGTGAATCAAATGAACCGTGATTTGGTTGATTCCGTAATTTACATGGGACACGTGATGAACTGTGAGGTTATATCAGAAGGTGTTGAGACTGAACGGCAGCTTGCCCTGTTGAATGAGCATAAATGCGATTTTGTGCAGGGCTTTGTGTGGGGAAAACCACTTGAGTACCAAGATGCAGTACAGCTGTGCAAGTCGTAGTGTAACACTCTCAACTTGACATTCGACCAAATAGAACATTTCGTAGCAATAAAAAGCCCATACTAAGCAATTTGCTCGATATGGGCTTTTCAT